>NZ_JAUONW010000030.1:0-22376 GCF_030546345.1 Caloramator sp. CAR-1 | reverse complement strand
AAGATTTACAGGTAAAGAATATGCAACAAAATCATAAATTAGCCAAAGCAATAACAGAAGTATCATGGGCAGAATTTAGAAGGATGTTAGAATATAAAGCAAGATGGTATGGCAGAGAAATAATAATAGCACCACAAAATTATGCATCAAGTCAAACATGTAGTGAATGTGGATATAAAAATCCTGATGTAAAGAATTTAGCATTGAGAGAATGGAAATGCCCAAAGTGTGGTGCAGTTCATGATAGAGATATAAATGCAAGCAAGAATTTGCTAAAATTAGCCATGTGATTGGTATATATGGGGAAGGAACAGCCCTTTGAGCGTGGGTAATCTGGTAACAGAAGTTACCTTGACCACGAAGCCACCACTTCTATAAGTGGAGGTAGTTCACTTGGAGATAATGCTTTAGGAAAAGAAAATATTTGAATAGTAATTTATAAAATGATTAACATAACAGCCCTCAATTGCATATTATAAATCAGAATTCTATTTTTGGGGGATAATATGGTAAAATCAAGACACTATCTTGCAAGTGCAAACACTTCCGCAGGTTTTGTTAATTATTTTGACTATGTTTTAAGGGATGCCCAAAGGGTTTACATTATAAAAGGAGGCCCTGGAACAGGCAAATCAACCTTTATGAGACTTATCGGAGAAGAACTTTTAAAGGAAGGAATGAACGTTGACTTTGTTCACTGCTCAGCTGATAAGGATTCACTTGATGCAATTGTAATTAACGATATCAATGTTGTAATTGTCGATGGAACTGCACCCCATGTTATTGATCCTAAATATCCTGGGGCAGTTGAGAGATTGCTTGATTTTGGCGAGTATTGGGATATCGATTACTTAAGAAGTAGAAGGGATATTATAAAATTTTATATTGATGAGATAGAAAATCAATACAAAGCATTTTTTAAACATCTAAGAGTTGCTAAATCAATTCACGATAAATGGGAAAAGGAATATTTAAAGGGAATGGATTTTAATAAGGCAAATGAAATCACTGATAGGTTAATTGATGAAGTTATTAAAGGTTGCACCCATAAAAAACCTAAAGAATGGCACAGGTTTGCAGGGGCTATGACACCACAAGGACAAGTATGCTATTATGACAATTTAACGCAGGATATTAAAAATAGATATATAGTAAAGGGAAGACCGGGGACAGGAAAATCAACAATGACAAAAAAGATTGCTCAGGCTGCACTTAATAAAGGTTACGATGTTGAATTTTATCATTGTGCCTTTGATCCATCAAGCATTGATATGATAATAATTAGAGAACTAGATTTTGCTCTACTTGATGGAACTGCACCCCATGTTTTTGAACCTGAACTTGATGATAAGGTTGTTGACATGTTTACTTGTATTGATACGAATATCGTCCATGAGAATGAAGACCCAATAAAGGCAATCGAAAGGGAATATGCTGAGGAGATAAATAAAGCTAAGAAGATTTATACTAACATTAAACAGCTCCACGATGAACTAGAAAAATATTATATCAATGCAATGGATTTTAATAACGTCAATGCATTAAGGATAAGAATAACTAAGACATTGATAGAAATGTATAATACAATGAGCTCTAAAGGGGTTTAATCCTTTAGAGCTCATTTTCTTAAAATCCAGCAGCTTTTTTAATCATTTCTTGATGATCTTTGTCTACTGCACCATCCTTATGTCTTCTACTATTTAAAAAGTGTATATCAATGTGGCCGTCCATTCCGTTTCCTTTTATTTTATCTAAATTCATTCCACGGCCGTAACCACCTGAACGACCATTTACTATTTTTCCTTCTGGTGCTGAGTCAACGCCTGCATGGGGCATAGATGTCATAGATGCTGCAATTCTTCTTCCATTAACTTCAACGATAACAGGGCGCCTTTCCCAAGAAAATCCATTCCATATGTCCTTTATTATTTCGGTATCTTCCTTTGAAGCTGCCTCAACGTCGGCATGTAAATGTCCATATGTTCTTATAACATAAAAGGATTTTCCTGTTAAAAGGTCTATAACCCTGGCTTTAGAACCTATAGAAAATACTTCCTTTGCTACTGACCAATCTAAAAGTTCACCGTATCCAGCTGCACTTCTTGAAGCTACGATTCTTCTGGTTGTCGACTTAGTTGATAATCTTTTTTTTGCAGTGGACTTAGTTGTAACTTTTTTTGGAGCCTTCTTTTTATTAGAAGTGGCTATTTTTGTTTTGCTAGTTTTTGATGTTTTACTTCTTATAGTAGTATTCTTTTTCTTTGAAGCTGTTTTTGAAGAAGATTTATTAACTTTTTTCGTTGTTGTGTCTGCTGAAGATTTCTTTACGGCCCTTGAAGTCTTTTTAGAAGGTGCAGCCTGGACGCTTGTCCATGTCTCTCCGTTAAAAATTAGCAAAATAATTAGTAAGATTGATATGAGCTTTTTCATTTGTATCACCTCTCTATGCCTACGAGGTTAGTTGACGGGTTCGGGAAGAGAGTGTCCCTACCAAATAATTGGATTCACCCCAAAGGATAATCCCCCGTTGTCCAAAAGGACATTCGGCAAAATTTCTCTTATATTATCCCTTATTTATAGAGGCTTGTCAATAGAAATTAATGGAACATATTTACATTATTTTCTTCAAGTGGAACTTTAACTTAAAGTGAATATGTTAAAGTAAAAAATTATACAAAAACTTACATTTGTAAATTCTTGTATAAAAATGATGGCTTGATCGACAAGAAATTATTGTTACTTGCTAATAATTATATTTAGTGTAAAATTATATTTGACTATAAAAAGATAAAGGAATATAATCAAATTGCGAACATTTGTTCTTGAGGTGAAAATATGGGTGAATTTAAAATAGTTTCAAAATTTAAACCAACAGGCGACCAGCCTGAGGCTATAGAAAAGCTGGTTGATGGAATATTAAGGGGAGATAGATGTCAGACTCTTTTAGGGGTAACAGGTTCTGGTAAGACTTTTACTATGGCAAATATAATAGAAAGGGTTCAAAAGCCTACTTTAGTTATTGCCCATAATAAAACCCTTGCTGCACAGCTTTGTAACGAGTTTAGAGAGTTTTTCCCTAATAATGCTGTTGAATATTTTGTTAGTTACTACGATTATTATCAACCTGAAGCTTATGTTCCCCAAAGCGATACCTACATTGAAAAGGATGCATCTATTAACGATGAGATAGATAAATTAAGACACTCGGCAACATCGGCTTTGTTTGAAAGGCGGGATGTCATTATAGTTGCATCAGTTTCATGTATTTATGGCCTTGGAGATCCCTTTGAGTATAAAAACTTAGTTTTATCATTAAGGGTTGGAATGGAAAAGGATAGGGACGATGTTCTTAGAAAACTTATAGATATTCAATATCAAAGAAATGATATAGATTTTCATAGAGGAACCTTTAGAGTTAGGGGAGATGTTGTTGAGATTTTTCCAGCATCCTCCAATGAGAAGGCAATAAGGGTTGAGTTTTTTGGAGATGAGATAGATAGAATTTGTGAGATAGATTTCTTAACTGGAGAAATATTAGCAGAGAGAAATCACGTTTCCATCTATCCGGCATCCCACTATGCCACATCAAAGGAAAAAATTGAAAGGGCAATTGAATCGATAGAAAGGGAGCTTGAGGAAAGATATAAAGAACTTATGGACAATGGGAAACTTCTTGAAGCCCAAAGATTAATGCAAAGGACAAAATATGATATTGAGATGCTAAGGGAAGTTGGATACTGCACAGGCATAGAAAATTATTCAAGGCACTTTGATGGAAGACAACCTGGACAGCCGCCATATACTCTATTAGACTATTTTCCAGATGATTATCTTTTGTTTATAGATGAAAGCCATGTTACTATCCCACAGCTTAGAGCAATGTATGGTGGAGACAAATCAAGAAAAGATAACCTTGTTGAATATGGTTTTAGACTTCCTTCTGCCTATGATAACAGGCCTTTAAAGTTTAACGAATTTGAGAGAAAGATAAATCAAGTAATCTTTGTAAGTGCAACACCGGCTGAATATGAAATAAAAAATTCAACTCAAGTTGTAGAACAAATAATAAGGCCAACAGGTCTTGTGGATCCTGAAATAATAGTAAGACCAGTAAAAGGGCAAATAGATGACCTTATTGGTGAGATATCTAAAACTATTGAAAGAGGATTTAGAGTCCTTGTTACTACTCTTACTAAAAGAATGGCGGAGGATTTAACTTCTTATCTTAAAGAGGCAGGAATTAAGGTTAGATATTTGCATTCTGATATAGATACTATTGAAAGGATGAAAATAATTAGGGATTTAAGGCTTGGAGAATTTGATGTATTAGTTGGGATAAATCTTTTGAGGGAAGGATTAGATATTCCTGAGGTTGCCCTTGTTGCAATTTTAGATGCTGATAAGGAGGGCTTTTTAAGGTCACAAACGTCGCTAATACAGACAATTGGAAGAGCTGCAAGAAATGCTGAAAGCAAAGTTATCATGTATGCAGATACTATTACTGATTCAATGAAACGGGCAATAGATGAAACAAATAGAAGGCGCAAAATACAGATGGAATATAACAAAAAACATGGTATAACTCCAAAAACTATAATAAAGCCTGTATTTGAAGTTATTGAGGCGACAAAGCCGGTTGAAATTAAGGATATAGATTTAAATGAGGAAAACAAGGAACTTCTTATAAAAAATATCGAAGAACAAATGCACAAGGCAGCAAAAGAACTTGACTTTGAAAGGGCTGCTAAGTTAAGAGACCTTTTATTCAAGCTTAAAAAGGAAAAGGAGAGATAGGATGTCTCAAGATAATATAATAATTAAAGGTGCAAGAGAACATAACTTAAAGAATATAGATGTAGAAATTCCAAGAAATAAATTAGTTGTATTAACAGGACTTTCGGGGTCAGGAAAATCTTCCCTTGCCTTTGATACTATCTATGCAGAAGGTCAAAGAAGATATGTAGAATCCCTTTCGGCCTATGCAAGACAGTTTTTAGGTCAGATGGATAAACCGGATGTTGATTATATAGAAGGTTTATCTCCTGCAATTTCAATCGACCAAAAAACCACCAGCAGAAATCCAAGATCAACTGTTGGAACGGTTACAGAAATATACGATTACCTTAGATTATTATATGCAAGAATTGGTGTTCCCCATTGTCCTAATTGCGGTAAAGAAATTAAACAGCAGACTGTTGACCAAATGGTGGATAAAATATTAGAATTCCCTGAAAGAACAAAGCTTCAAATTTTAGCACCTATAGTTAGAGGAAGAAAGGGAGAACATGTTAAGGTATTGGAGAATATAAAAAAGAATGGTTTTGTCAGAGTAAGGATAGACGGTGAAACCTATGAACTTAACGAAGATATTAAATTAGAAAAAAACATAAAGCACAATATAGAAGTTGTTGTAGATAGAATAGTAATAAAAGAAGGAATAAGGTCAAGGCTTACCGACTCAATTGAAACTGCCCTAAAACTTGCTGAGGGTTTAGTTATAGTGCAAATAATAGACGGCGAAGAATTTTTGTTCAGTGAAAAATTTGCCTGCCCAGACTGTGGCATAAGTATTGGGGATCTTGAGCCCAGGATGTTTTCCTTTAACAGCCCCTTTGGTAAGTGCCCTGAGTGTGATGGATTAGGCATCATGATGGAAATTTCCCCTGAGCTCGTAATGGACAGAAGCTTATCGATAAAGGAAGGGGCCATCAAACCCTGGGGGACATTAGATGAATCAGGATGGACCTATGCAGTTGTTAGGGGATTATCGAAACATTATGGGTTTAGCTTAAATGAGCCTCTTGAAAACATAGATGAAAGGGCAGTAGATGTGCTTTTATACGGCAGCGATGGAGAAAAGTTTAAAGTAGAATTTACAAGGGATAATGCGAAGGGAGAAATGCTTTATTCCTTTGAAGGTATTATTCCTAATCTTCAAAGAAGGTATAGGGAAACAAATTCTCAGTATATTAGAGAAGAAATTGAAGGATATATGTCGGTTAAAAAATGTCCACTTTGTAAAGGCGCAAGGCTTAAAAAGGAAAGTCTTGCCGTAACCGTTGGCGGGCTTTCCATAGCCCAGTTAAGCGACCTTACTATAAGGGAGCATCTTGAATTTCTTGAGAAATTGAACTTAACGGAAAAGGAAACAATGATAGCAAATCAAATACTAAAGGAGATAAAAGCAAGGCTTAAATTTTTAGTGGATGTAGGGCTAGATTATTTAACTTTATCAAGGGCAGCATCTACATTGTCAGGTGGTGAATCCCAAAGAATAAGGCTTGCTACCCAGATAGGCTCTGGACTTGTTGGAGTTTTATATATACTTGATGAACCAAGCATAGGGCTTCATCAAAGGGACAACGATAAACTTCTTGCAACTTTAAAGCACTTAAGAGACTTAGGGAACACATTGATAGTCGTTGAACACGATGAGGATACTATAAGGGCCGCAGATTATGTTATAGATATAGGACCTGGTGCAGGGCAGCATGGAGGATATGTTGTGGCAGCAGGAACTCCTGATGAGATTGCCCAATGTGAAAACTCAATAACAGGTCAATATTTAAGCGGAAAAAGGAAAATTGAAGTTCCAAAGGAAAGAAAAAAGCCAAACGGAAAATGGATTGAAGTTAAAGGTGCAAGGGAAAACAATTTAAAGAATATAAATGTTAAATTTCCCCTTGGAGTCTTTACATGTGTTACAGGTGTTTCAGGATCCGGTAAAAGCACCCTTGTAAATGAAATACTTTTCAAGGGTATTGCAAAAAAACTTTATGGTTCAAAATATGAAGTTGGCGCCCATAACGATATACTTGGAATAGAATACATCGACAAAGTTATAGATATAGACCAATCGCCCATAGGAAGAACTCCAAGGTCAAATCCTGCGACATACACAGGAGTGTTTGATCTTATAAGGGAAGTATTTGCTCAAACACCGGAGGCAAAAATGAGGGGATATAAGCCTGGACGGTTCAGCTTTAATGTAAAGGGCGGAAGGTGTGAAGCCTGTGGTGGAGATGGAATAATTAAAATAGAAATGCAGTTTTTATCGGATGTTTATGTCCCATGTGAAGTATGTAAGGGTAAAAGATATAACAGAGAAACGTTGGAGGTGAAATATAAGGGCAAGAATATTGCTGATGTATTGGATATGACAGTAGAAGAAGCCCTTGAATTTTTCGAAAACATTCCAAGGATTAAATCAAAGCTTCAAACCCTTTATGATGTTGGTTTATCCTATATTAAACTTGGCCAACCTTCTACCCAATTATCCGGAGGAGAGGCTCAAAGGATAAAGCTTGCCTATGAGCTTTCAAAAAGAAGCACAGGAAAAACCCTTTATATTTTGGATGAGCCTACAACAGGACTTCATATGGAGGATGTTAGAAAGTTGATTGAGATTATTTATAGATTAGTAGAAACAGGCAATACAGTAGTTGTTATTGAGCATAACCTTGATGTAATAAAGTGTGCTGATTATATTATAGACTTAGGTCCTGAAGGTGGCGACAGAGGTGGACAGGTTATTGCAGAAGGAACTCCAGAAGATATAATAAAAAATGAAAAGTCTTATACAGGGCAGTATTTAAGAAAATATTTGGGATAAAGAGCAGCTGAGGCTGCTCTTTATTTTTTAGAAAAATATGGTAAAATATATATAGGAGTTTAGTTTTGGAGGTATTGCTGTGAAAACTTTATTAAAAATTATATTGATTCCAATATTTCTTATTTTATTTTTTTATGCCCTTACTTTAACCTATTATAAAATAAATCCACCAATAAAACTTACGGATAGGGTGTGGCTGGACAAAAGCGTCCTTCTTGAAAATCCTAATAATGACTGGTATTTTTACTATGGAATATACAATCCAAGTATGTTTGATTTAAAGATAATGGATATGAAAGTTAATTCGAAAAATGTTAAAATTGAAAAATTGGGTCTTCGAGATGTAACCAATAACCCAGAAGAAACATTTAAGGAAATAGATGAAACAAAACCTTTTATTTTAAAAAGGAAGTCCAGAGCACAGATATTATTGGTATTTAGAATATATGGATTAAACTCAGAACTTGAAAATATTGTATTTGATTATACCTTATTAGGTATTCCTTTTAGACAGAGGATAAAAATTGAATTGTTTAATAGTAAAATGCAGAACACTAATGGCAATTTTCAGCCTGTTATCGATGAAATTAAGAAAAATGAAGAAGTTACTTTGATTGCTAAAGACGTTTCAGAGGAAAAGCTGTTGAGTCAAAATGATAGGAAAAGACTTATAGAAGCTTTAGAAAAATCTAATATAATAAATGACGATGACTTTTTTACAGGTCAAGCCATATCACCTGCATTTCCACTTTATATGCTTAGATTTGGAAATAAAGAAATTTTGTTTATAGATAAAACAAAAATTTTAGTTAGGGATCCGAAGTATTTTAGTTTTTATCTTGTTCCAAAGGATATCTGGAATGAGATGGAAAGAATACTTCCTGTAAATAAGCTTAATGATGTTAATGATTTAGTATTTTTATTTAAAGCTGAAAAATTAAAGATAGAGGATATTGAGAATGAAGTTATCAATGGAGATTACACATATATAAAAGAAAAGATAATAAGAACCTTAAGAACTGCAGAGGCGGTTGGTGAATTACAGAACAAAGAAGGTGAAAAATTGATTTTAAAATTCCAAATAAATGGTAAGGAATATGCTATTTACGTCTATAATGATGGTTTTATATATAACAATAATTTTTATGAGAAGAAGGGAATTAAAGAGGATATAGAACTTGCATTACAAGCAGTATAATATCTTATTACAAGACTTGCACTTGCAGGTCTTGTTTTTTTGTGGATATAATATACTTAAATAATCAGGGGGGATTAATTTGAAAAAATTTTTATTTTATGGTTTTATGCTTTTGATTTTGCTGATTTTTTTCTTGGCAGGACAAATTATTTACTTTGGCTATAACAGTAAACCCAAAAAGGCAGATTGCATTATAGTTTTAGGGTGTAAAGTTCGGGGAAATGAACCTAGCCACTTTTTAAAGGCGAGGTTAAATTTAGCCATAGAATTATTTGAAAATGGATATGCAAAATATATAATAGTTTCTGGAGGTCAAGGTAAGAACGAAAATATTTCTGAAGCTGAAGCTATGCAAATATATCTTAAAAGGAAGGGTGTAAAAGAAAAATATATAATAAAAGAGGATAAATCATATTCGACCTATGAAAATTTACTTAATTCAATGGAAATAATGAAATATATGGGTTTTAAAGATGCAATAATAGTATCCAATAAATATCATTTAAAAAGGGCATCTTTAATAGCAAACAAACTTGGAATTAGGGCAAGCTATGCAGGATGCTTTGTTACAGACTGGCTCTACTTTGAAATAACTGGATTTATTAGGGAGATACTTGCTCTTTTAAAGTTTTATATTTTTAACATGTAGGTGATTTTATGAAGGAAATTGCTATGATTTTAAAATTTATTGTTATCGGACTTATATATTTAGTTATTTTTAGAATTATTAAGATAATGTATTTGGATTTAAAGGGTATAAACAGGATAAAAGCTCATAAAAAAGAATTTGCATTGGAAATTAATGATGCTCCTGAGGATATTGGTATAACTAAAGGCTCACTATATATTATTCATAAAGTTATGAGCATAGGAAGAAACTTTGATAACGATTTAGTTATTAAGGATCCATATGTTTCAGGTAACCATGCAAAGATATTCGTAAAAGATGATAGACTATTTATTGAAGATTTAGGCAGCACTAATGGAACATATGTAAATGGGAGGAGAATAGATAAGATTGAACAGATCGAAGAAGGCGATATAATCGATATAGGAAGGATATCCTTAAAAGTTCTTGAATAGGAGATGGCTCTATGGTTAATTTAGAAAAGTCCATACTAAAAAATATATATTTAATTATAATTTTATTATTTCTTATTCTTTCTCTACATCGAGGAACTTTTGAAATAGCTCCATTCATTTATGGTGCTTTTTCTATTATTTTAATTTTCTATGGCCATTTTATAATCAAAAGATTTTATCCCAATGTCGATAAATATCTTTTTATAATTTCGGCTTTTATTGTTCAGTTTGGACTTGTTATGCTTTATAGGTTGGATCTTCAAAGGGCGGTAAGGCAAATGGCTTGGTTTGCAGTTGGTGTTACAGTATTTATATTTGTTCTTTTATTGTTTCCCAACATCAAACGATTAGAAAAATATTCCTTGACATTTGCCCTTTTAACTATAATTATACTAACTTTACCATTATTTTTGGGAAGGGAAATTAAAGGTTCTAAAAACTGGATTCAGATTGGTTCTTTTAGCTTTCAGCCGTCGGAACTTGGGAAATTGTTTATAATATTTTATTTATCCGGCGTAATCAAAAAAATAAACGACTATAAAGATGTTTTGAGATACTCTATTCCAGTAGTTTTATCTATAATCATTTTTGTCCTTGAAAAGGATTTAGGATCAGCCCTTATGTTTTTTGGTATTTTCATGACTATGCTTTATATTGGCACATCAAGAATTAGCTATATATTATCCGGTTTAGGATTGTTCGGCATTGGTGGATTTTTAAGCTATTTTATGTTTGATCATGTTAAAAGAAGGGTAAATATATGGCTAGATCCATGGAAGGATAAATATGGTGCAGGGTATCAGATATGCCAGTCTTTAATTGCAATTGCAAGCGGTGGTTTGTTTGGAACGGGACTTGCAGGAGGACATCCAGAGGTAATTCCTGAAGTTCATACGGATTTTATTTTCTCTGCCATATCAGAGGAGTTTGGACTTTTAGGGGCTATTGCCTTACTTATATTATATCTTCTTTTAATTTATAGGATGTTAAGGACGGCCCTTTATGCTAAAGATGATTTTTCAAGACTTGTTGCTGTTGGTATAGCAAGCATGTTTGCGTTTCAGGTATTTGTTATAGTTGGCGGAGTTACTAAAATGATTCCTCTTACAGGTATTACTTTGCCATTTGTTAGTTATGGAGGAAGTTCTATGACTATTAGTTTTCTTTCTATAGGGATACTTCAAAAGATTTCAGAAGTGGGGAATAGCGATGAATGAAGAAAAACTTCTTAGAAATATAAAGGCTCTTATAGTATTTTTTTCTTTAATTTTTTTGGTTATAATAGGTTATTTAACTTATTTTAATCTATATTTATCAGAAAATATTGTTAGGGACAGTTCAAATCCAAGGATAAAATTATCCGAAGAGGACGTTTTGAGGGGAGCGATATTTGACAGGAATGGGAAGCAGATAGTATATAGTAAGAGAACCAGAGATGGCCAAAAAAGATACTACAAAGATGGCGAAATATTTGCTCACGTTGTAGGTTATAATAGCTATATTTATGGCAAAACAGGAATAGAGCTTTTATATAATGATGCTCTTTCAGGCAAAACATTTTATTACGATTTATTAGGGAGCATTTTTAGAAAGTTTGCCCAAACATTTGAAGGTGAAAAGCGGGGAAGCAACGTTGCACTGACGATAGACTATGCTCTTCAATATAGGGCCTATAAATTGCTCGGTAGCGATAAAGGGGCAATTGTTGTATTAAATCCAAAGACGGGTGAGATTTTAGCTTTAGTATCTAAGCCATCCTTTGACCCTGAAAGTATAGATAAAAATTTTAAAAAATATAAAAACGATGTTGAGGGGAATCCATTTTTAAATAGAGCAACTCAAGGGTTTTATCCACCAGGCTCAACCTATAAAATAATTACAGCAGCTGCCGCGCTGAAGAATATCGAAAACATAGGAAATGAAAAATGGCTATGCACCGGGAAGTTAAAAATAGGGGACTATGTTCTAAAGGATTTTAACTCAGAAGCCCATGGAAAAATAGATTTGAAGAAAGCTTTTACTAAGTCATGCAATTTTACCTTTGGCAGTTTAGGAATGGAGCTGGGATTTAATAATCTTAATCGTGAAGCTGAAAAATTTTTATTTAATAAGGATATAGTCCTTGAGGATTTAGTTATAAGAAAGTCTACATATAATTTAGAAGATAAAAACAGTAGAGCACTTTTAGCCCAATCTGCAATAGGACAGCATGGAGTTGCAACAAATCCACTGCAAATGGCACTTGTTGCAGCAACAATTGCTAATGAAGGCATAATGATGAAACCATATTTGGTGAAAGAAATTAAAGATGAGTATGGTGTAGTATTAGAAAGAAAGAAACCTCAGGTCTTAACAAGGGCCATCGACAAGGAAACAGCTGAGAAGATAAAGGAATATATGATTGATGTAGTTAACAAAGGAACTGGCGTTAGAGCAAAATTGTCTAATATAGTTATAGCAGGTAAAACTGGAACGGCAGAGATTCCAAATAGCAGCGAAACTCATTCATGGTTTGTTGGATTTGCACCGGCTAATAATCCACAGATTGCCTTTGCAATAATCGTTGAAAAAGGAGGAACAGGCGGTAAAAGAGCGGCTGAAATAGCAAGGGAGCTTGTAAGTGAATATTTTAAATAAGGGGGAGAGGTTGTCTCTTCCCTTTTTCTTTTGATAAGACAATTTAGCTACAAACACTTGTTCGATAGATAGTTTTGGTATATACTATAGGTAAAGTTTACATAAAGGGGAGTTAACATGACGGGAAAAACCCATGTTGGGATTGGAGTAATATCTGCAGTAGCATTATCGCAGTATAAGATGGTAGAATTATCATTAGGAGGACTTTTAGTTTGTGCTATAGCCTCCCTTTTGCCTGATATAGATCATCCTAAAGCTCTCTTGAATAAATATATACTTCCTATTAAAAATAAAGCAGTAAAGACGACGATATATTTTACATTAGGGGTATTTTTCTTGCTTTTAAACTTTTTTTATTTAAACTTAAAATACGTAGAAACTATAGGGATATTTTTTGTTTTAACAGGTTTTTCTTCCCATAGAAATGGAATAACCCATAGTTTAACCGGTCTTTTATGTTTTGGTGGCACCTTTGGTTATGCTGCAAGGATATATGGTTTTAAGGAATATATAGTGCCTTTTTTTATAGGATATGGGCTACATTTAATAGCTGATATGTTTACTAATAGAGGTGTTTCTCTTTTTTATCCCTTTAAAAAGAAAAAATACAAAATGCCAATAACCTTTGCAGTAGGGTCCTTTTGGGGAAATCTATTTGAAGGCCTTATAATCTCCATTGGCCTTATTTATCTTACCTTTAAACTTCCTGAAATATTATTAAAATAAATAATTTTAGGAGAGTGGAAGTATGTTTGATATAAATGAGGCGCTAAAAAATCTTCCGGATAGCCCAGGAGTTTATGTAATGAAGGATGAAAATGGAGAAATAATTTATATAGGAAAGGCTGTATCTTTAAAGAATAGGGTAAGACAGTATTTCCAAAACTCTAAAAACCAACATCCTAAAGTTAGGGCTATGGTAAGCCAAATCAAGGAATTCGAATATATATTAACAGATAATGAACTTGAAGCATTAATTCTCGAATGCAACCTTATAAAAAAACATAAACCCAAGTATAATATTTTGCTTAAGGATGATAAGCACTATCCATATATAAAAGTGACACTAAATGAAGAATATCCAAGGGTATTGATGGTAAGAAAGCTTGAAAAGGATGGGGCAAAGTATTTTGGTCCCTTTACCGATGTTTCTGCTGTAAAGGAAACATTGATGTTAATAAAAAAACTATTTAAGATTAGGACATGTAATAGAAATGTTAGTTTTGGGATTGAGGTTGGGCGCCCCTGTTTAAATTATCATATTGGGCTTTGCCTTGCACCTTGTAAAGGCGATGTTAAAAGGGAAACTTACATGCAGATGATAGAAGGTATAATTAAGCTATTAAATGGAAAACATGAAGAAATAATTAAGGAATTGGAAGATAAAATGTTAAAGGCATCAGAGAACTTAGAATTTGAAAGGGCAGCAGAGTATAGAGATCAAATAAATGCCATAAGGAAAATTCAGCAAAAACAAAAGATTATATCATCGGTCCTTGAAGATGAGGATGTTATAGCTTTTGCAAGAGATGAAAATGGTACCTGCCTTCAGATGTTCTATATAAGGGGTGGAAAGCTTTTAGGTAGTAAAAACTTTTACTTTAAAGATGCTGATGATATAGATGAGCTCTTATCACAATTTATAGTTCAATATTATACAAGTGAAGAATACATTCCAAGGGATATTGTTCTGCAGAGGGATATTCCAGAAATAAGTATAATAGAGTCTTATTTATCAAAGCAAAGAGGAAGTAAAGTAAAGATAAGGGTTCCTAAAAAGGGGGATAAATTAGACCTTGTTGAAATGGCTAAAAAAAATGCAGAGGCAGCCCTTAATCAGGTTAAGGCAAAAATAATAAAAGAAAGGCAAAAAACCTTTGGTGCCCTTGAGGAGCTTAAAGCAATACTTGGATTGGAAAAGTTGCCAATTAGGATAGAGGCCTATGATATTTCAAATATTAGTGGCGTAGATATGGTAGGTTCTATGGTTGTATTTGAAAACGGAAGGGAAGCTAAAAAAGAGTATAGAAGATTTAAAATAAAAAACGTCAAAGGGCAAAATGACTATGATGCCCTAGAGGAGGTTCTAAGAAGAAGGTTTTATAGGTATTTTGAAGAAATAAAAAATAAGGATAACCCTAAAAATAAGTTTAATAAACTTCCTGATCTTATCCTAATGGATGGAGGGATAGGTCAAGTTAATGTGGCGTTGAAGGTTTTAGAAGAATTCGGACTTAACATAGAAGTTGCAGGGATGGTTAAGGATGAAAAACATAAGACAAGGGCATTAGTTTTTAATGGTGATGAAATTTCTATTTTAAAGGATTCCAATTCCTTCAAACTTATATATAAAATCCAAGAGGAAGTTCATAGGTTTGCTATTGAATATCATAGAAGCTTAAGAACAAAAAGTGTTATTAAGTCTGAACTCGATGAAATTCAAGGAATTGGACCGAAAAGAAAAATGGAACTTATTAAACATTTCAAAAGCATAGAAAACATAAAAAATGCCACAATTGAAGAGCTAATGATGGTAAAGGGTATGAATAAAAATATAGCACAAAAGGTTTATGAATATTTTCACAGTTAATTTATTAACGTTGAAGATAGCTCTTTTAGATGTTAAAATATAAAAGGTTTATTTTTGATTATAATGGGGTGATTGAATTGATTAAACCTTTAATAGATACACATACTCATACAATAGCGAGTGGCCATGCCTACAGCACTTTGATTGAAAATTGTTTGGAGGCAAGTAAAAAGGGAATTAAATTAATTGCTATGACAGATCACGGCCCCGCCATGCCAGGAGGACCTCATAAATTTCATTTTGGCAATTTGAAGGTTATACCTCAATTTATCCATGGGGTTGAAGTTTTAAAGGGTGTTGAGCTAAATATAATAGATTATGAAGGAAATATAGATCTTGATGCAGGACGATTAAGCAAATTAGATTTTGTAATAGCAAGTTTGCATGATGTATGCATAATGCCAGGAAGTGTAAAGGATAATACAAGAGCATTAATTGGTGCAATTAGAAATAAATATGTTCATGCGATAGCCCATCCTGGAAACCCAATTTTTGAAATTGATATAGATGAGGTTCTAAAGGCTGCAAAGGAATATAATGTTCTAATTGAGATTAATAACAGTTCCTTTACAACATCAAGACCGGGAAGTTATGAAAACTGCAAAAGAATAGCATATAAGGCCCTTGAAAATGGCAACCTTTTAACGACAGGAAGCGATGCTCATATCTGCTATGAAGTAGGATTGCTTGATAAGTCGGTTTCTTTATTGGAGGAACTTGGGGCAGATGAAAAATATGTAATTACTACTGATGTAGAAAGATTTAAAAAATTTTTGGAAGAAAAAAGGGCTTTTTAACGTTGGAGGAGAATTGGATGAAACTGCCAGACAGGTTTTTAGATAGGATGAAATTTCTTTTGAAGGATGAATTTGAAGCTTTTTTAGGGAGCTACAAAGAAGATAGATACCAAGGGATTAGAGTAAATACTTTAAAGATAGACTATGAAGAATTTTTAAAGATATGCCCCTTTGAGATAAAGGGAGAAGTTCCATGGGCAAAAAATGGACTTTATATAAGTGAAGAAAAACCAGGAAGGCATCCATATCATGCTGCAGGACTTTACTATATTCAAGAGCCCAGTGCAATGTCCGTAACACCTCAGCTTAACATTAAGCCTGGAGAAAGGGTTTTAGACCTTTGTGCATCGCCTGGGGGAAAATCCACTCAGGCTGCCTGTTACTTAAATGGAGAGGGTCTCTTGGTTTCAAACGAAATAAAGCTTAAAAGGGCCCAGATACTTGTTCAAAACATAGAAAGAATGGGCATAAAAAATGCAATAGTTACAAATAATTCACCAGAAGAGCTAGAAAAGGTATTTGTAGGGTATTTCGACAAGGTAATAGTTGATGCACCTTGTTCAGGAGAAGGTATGTTTAAAAAGGACAAAGATGCTCTGAACCAATGGAGTGAGGAAAATGTTTTAGGATATCAATCAATGCAAAGGGAAATATTAAAAAGTGCAGCAAAAATGGTAAAGCCTGGTGGATTAATAATATACTCAACATGCACCTTTTCTGTTGAGGAGAATGAATTCATAGTAGATGAATTTTTAAAGAAACATGAGGAATTTGAACTTATTAACATAGAAAAAAACTATGGTTTTAGAGAAGGGTTTTTTGAAATTTTAGACAACGAAGAACTTAAAAAGACAGCAAGGCTCTTTCCACACAGACTAAAGGGTGAAGGACACTTCTTGGCATTATTTTATAAAAAAGATGGGGAGGTAAAATCTCCTCAAAGGATAAAATCCAATATAAAAAAGCAGAATATATCGGACTTTAAGGAATTTGAAAAGAATTATCTTAACAAAAAATTTGATGAAGATAGATTTTTTTTGAGGGGAGACAGACTATATTATCTTCCGGAAAATTCCTTTGATTTTACACCCCTTAATGTGTTAAGGCCAGGGATTTTGCTTGGTGAATTTAAAAAGAATAGGTTTGAGCCGGACTATTCCTTAGCAGCATCTTTAAAGCCGCATGAAGCTAAATTAAATATTAGTTTATCCAGTAAAACAAATGAAGCGGATAAATATATCGAAGGTTATACCTTGAATTTTGATTTAGAGGATGGCTGGTATCTTGTTGATGTTGATGGGTATTCTTTATCCTGGGGGAAGATGTCAAAGGGTATTTTAAAAAATTATTTTCCAAAGGCTTTACGTTGGTAATTACATTAAATTTGTTTAAATATATTATATAGTAAAGGACTAAAGGAGTTGAGAAAAAAAGATGGATATAAAAAACGAACTTGAAAGGATATTAGGTTCTGGACAAGTTTTAATAGATGAGCCGATGAAAAATCATACATCCTTTAAAATTGGAGGTCCTGCTGATTTTTTAGTTATTCCAAATAGCAAAGAAGAACTTGTAGATTTAATAAAATTTTTAAGGAAGAAAAATATAAAATATTATTTAATAGGCAACGGATCTAATCTTTTGGTTTCCGACAAGGGAATAAGAGGGGTTGTAATAAAAACAACAAGTTTAAATAAAGTTGAGGTAATCGGTGAAAGGGTAATCTCAGAAGCAGGAGCATCCCTTGCAAAGGTTTCAGCAGAGGCATTAAGAAACTCTCTAAAGGGGATGGAATTTGCATCCGGAATACCCGGGAGCATAGGTGGAGCTGTTTTTATGAATGCTGGTGCCTACTGCGGTGAAATGAAGGATATAGTAGAAAGAGTAATGGTTTTAGATAGGGAAGGGAATGTTAGAAATTTAAAAAATGAAGAGTTGGAATTTGCATATAGGTTTAGCAATGTTCAAAAAAATGAATATATAGTTTTAGAAGTAGAATTAAAATTAGAAAAAGGGAATTTTGATGAAATAAAGGCACTTATGGAGGACTTAAATAGGAAAAGAGCAGAAAAACAGCCTTTAAATTATCCAAGTGCAGGAAGTGTATTTAAAAGGCCAGAAGGATATTATGCTGGAAAACTTATAGAAGATGCAGGATTAAAGGGAGCTAAAGTTGGCGGTGCGATGGTTTCAGAAAAGCATGCAGGATTTATAATAAACTTTGACAATGCTACATGTGAAGATGTTCTAAACCTTATTAAACTAATCCAAACAAAGGTATATGAAAAGTTTGGGGTCATGCTTGAAACAGAAGTAAAATATCTAGGTGAATAGGAGCATAGCTCCTATTTTTTTGTTTGCAAAATATTAAGAAAAATGAGATAATTAAAATTGTCAAGAAAATTTAAAAAATAGGGGGATGGCGATGAAACTAAGAGAATCTGTTTTAAGGCTAAAACCTTATACGGCAGGTAAACCAATTAATGAAGTAAAAAGAGAATTGGGGCTTAATGATATTATTAAATTGGCATCAAATGAAAATCCTTTAGGTTGTTCACCTATGGTTACGAAGGTAATAAATGAATTAGCATACCAAGTTAATTTATATCCTGATGCTGCAAATTTTGATTTAAAAAGGGAATTAGCTGAAGAATTAGGAGTAAAACCTGATAATATATTTTTAGGAACAGGTTCTGATTCGATTATAAGGGCGATATGCTCTATTTTTATCGATCCGGGCGATGAAAGCATAATGGGTGAAGTTTCCTTCCAAAGATATGAGGATAATACAAAGATAATGGGTGGGAATGTTGTAAAAATTCCTATGAAAAATCATAAACTTGATGTAGAAAAAATGGTAGATGCTATTACAGAAAGAACTAAAATATTGTGGTTTTGCACACCAAATAATCCCACCGGACCAATTATAAAAAAGGATGAACTTTTTAGCATAATAGATAAAATTCCAAAGGATGTTATTTTTGTAATGGATGAGGCGTATTATGAATATGTGGATGACCCAGATTATCCTCAAACCATTCCTTTGCTTGGAAAATATCCCAATATGATTATTTTAAGAACCTTTTCAAAGGCCTATGGACTTGCAGGATTAAGGGTTGGTTATGGAATTGCAAATGAAAATATAGCAAAATATATAAATGCAGTTGTAGGTCCCTTTGATGTTAACTTAATTGCCCAAAATGCAGCACTTGCAGCATTAAAAGATAAAGAATTTTTAAGGAAGGTCGTGGAACTTAATAAAAAATCAAGAGAGTATTTTTATGAAGAATTTAAAAATATAGGACTTGAATATATAGAAAGTCAAGCAAACTTTGTAATGGTCGATTTAAAGGCTGATGATAAGGTGGTATTCAATGAACTCTTAAAAAGAGGCGTGATAGTAAGGCCAGGACATTTATTCGAGATGCCAGGGTGGATAAGAGTTTCAACTGGAAGGATGGAGCAAAATGAAAGATTTATATCAGCATTAAAAGAAGTTTTAAAAGGGATGCACTAAGCATCCTTTTTTCATGGTTTTGACATATATTGCTATGTTATGTATAATTAGCATATGATGTGAACTACCCCCACTTATAGAAGTGGTGGCTTCGTGGTCAATACTCCCAGCGGAGCAAGTTATCCCACGCTCAAAGGGCTGTTCCTTCCCCAGATATACCAATTACATGGTTTATTTTAGCTTGGTTTTCGCTATAATAATTGTAGCATTTTTTATATATTTTTGCAACATTCATCACCCACTTACAGAAGTGTGCGACTTCTGTTGCTGTTTATGTTAAAATAAAAGAAGGAGTGATTGTATGAAGAGGTTATTTACAATCATTATTTTATCATTGATGATTTTATTTTCTGCTTGTTCAAAGATTACTAAGCAGAATAACAAAATATACACAACTATTTATCCTGTATACTCAATAACGAAATTTATTGCAGGAGACAAATTCGAAGTTGAAAGAATAGTTAAAGGAACTGCAGAACCTCATTCCTTCGAACCACAAACTCAGGATATTGCTGAAATGATGGAATCAAGAGCAGTGTTTTATATAGGGCATATCGATGAATGGGCAAAAAAGGCTTCGGAGGGCAGCAATGTTAAAATTGTTGAGGTATCCGAAGGTATAAATAAAATAGAAGAGGATCCTCATGTATGGACGTCACCTAAAAATGCAATAATTATAGCTGAAAACATAAAAAATACATTGATAGAGATAGATTCTGTTAACAAAGATTATTATGAAGAAAACTTTTATAAGTTAAAACTTGAAATGGAAAGAATCAATGAAAAGTTTGAAAAGGAAAAGGCAAATTTAAAAAGGGACGTTTTTGTTATTGCTCATCCTGCATTTGGCTATTTAGCGAGGGATTTTGGATTAACTCAGGTAGCTTTAACAGGACAGGAGGAGGTTGAGGAGCCTTCACCAAAGGAGGTTGCAAAGGTTATTGATTTTATTAAAGAAAAGAATATAAAATATATATTATTCGATAGGACAGAAAATGAAAACATAATAAGACCGGTTGTTGAAGCGACTGGGGTAGAAAAACTTGAAATATTTGGCATGGGTGCTGTCCCTCAGGATGTTGAAAAAAAGGAAAATTATGTTACACTTATGGAAAAGAATATAGATAATATTATAAAAGCATTAAAGGAATGAAGGTGTCGTATATGATTGAGCTTATAGATGTTTCTTTTGGCTTTGAGGAAAAAATTGTTCTTAAGGATATAAACTTGAAAATAGAAAAGGGAGAACTTTGCACTATAGTAGGTCCAAATGGTTCAGGAAAGAGCACATTGGTTCATGTTATTACAGGTATATATAAACCTTATAAAGGAATAGTAAAATTGTTTGGACGGGAAGATTGTAAGGAACAAAAGAGAAAAATCTCCTTTGTTCCTCAAAAGGTTTCAAGCTTTAATCAGCTTTTTCCTATCAGTGTTAAGGAAACTGTCCTTTTAGGATTAGTCCCTCAAAAGGGATTTTTTAGGAGGTTTAACAAAGAGGACTTTAAAAAGGCAGATGATATTTTAAAAAAATTAGATTTATATGAAACGAAGGATAAACAGCTTGGTAAACTTTCCGGTGGACAGCAGCAAAGAGTTTTTATAGCAAGGGCTCTTATATCAGAGCCAGAAATACTGATATTGGATGAGCCTACTGTGGGAATAGATTCAAAATCAGAGGAAATCCTATATAATCTTTTACTTGAACAAAAGAAAAATAATACAACGATAGTTATGGTTACCCATGATATTTTTGCAATAAAGGATTATGCCGATAAGGTTGTTTGCATGAAAGATGGGGAGATTTTAACTATATTTGGTGCAAAGGAATTTTCAGCAAAAAAATACAAACAAATATATCTTACGGATTAAAGGAAGTGTTGGCATGTTAAGATATGCTTTTATGCAAAGGGCTTTTATAGCTGGAATTATAATTTCCATTATAGCGCCACTTATTGGAAATTATATTATTTTAAAACGCTTTTCACAAATTGGTGATACATTATCCCATAGTGCCATTTTAGGCGTTGCTTTAGGATTATTAATCGGTATAAACCCACTTATTGGAGCTCTTGTTATAACAATATTTTTTGCGATAGCACTAGAAAGATTAAGAAAAGAATTTAAGGGCTTTGCAGAAATTTCATTATCAATGATTACAATGGCCTCTTTAGGCTTTTCAGCCATTATATTTAGTAGGATAAAAAGCTCCGCAAATGTAATGAATTATTTGTTTGGCAGTATTGTTGCTATATCACGGGCAGATTTAATTTTGATTTTATTAATTGCAATTCCTTCCGTGTTGTTAATCCTGATTTTTCAGAAGGAGCTTTTATATATTTGCTTTGATGAGGATGGAGCTTATGTTTCTGGAATTAATGTAAAGCTTTTAAATCTTGTTTTAAATATTTTAGTTGCTCTTGTTATTGGGATTTCCTTAAGAATCGTAGGAGGATTTTTAATTTCAGCCCTATTAGTTATTCCTGGCGCAATATCCATGAAACTTGTATCAAACTTTAGAAAACTTCAACTATATTCAGTGCTGATTTCACTATTTTCTGTTGTCTTTGGAATTATTTTATCTTTTTATCTAAATATATCTCCTGGTGGAAGTATTGTGGTTATTTTCACATGTTTATATGCAATAACAGAGTTTAAAAAAGGCATGTAAGTCTTAACCTTACATGCCTCAGATTGTAGACAAACTCTCATTTGTGTTTAGACTTTGCAAGAGCCCCGTGAATGGATTTCAAAAAGGCATCTCTCATGAGCTCTAGCAATTCTTGCTTTTCGACTTTTCAAAAGTCCGTAATTCTGCACACGGACGTGCAGAGCCGAGTGGCCGACACGGATGTCGGCTCACGAGGGTAGGACTTTTGAAAACAAAGAAAAGCTTAGAATTGCTTAGCGAAATGAGCGAATGCCAGGGAAATCCTTCACGG
>NZ_JAUONW010000003.1:0-52051 GCF_030546345.1 Caloramator sp. CAR-1 | reverse complement strand
GCCTTATCTTTACTTCTTTATCCACCTTCTCATGTTTCCTTATACCTATAACATCATCAAGTAAATATCTATATTCTCCGCTCTTTCTTGATTTGTAGTATGTTCTTGAATATTCTATTCCTCCTAGGAGCGTAATAATACTTTTCTTGTCTTTTCTTTCAACTATCCATTCCTTTTTTCTCTTATCATCTTCTTTAATCGCTTTATCTAATTCTTCTAAAAAGTCTTTTATTATATTCCTTCCAAGTTCATCAGTCGATTCTTTAACTACCTCAACAAGTTTTGTAAAATCCCATTCTTTTGACAGCATTTCTTCTACATTTTTTATTAATTTAGTAGTGAAATTTATTAAATGTTGTTGTATAATATCATGTTGTATAATATTATTCAAAAGAGACACCCCCTTATTGATTTGTGTTTTTTCCACTTTTTATTTTACCACAGGGGTTGTCTCTTTTAAATTTTTGTCCTTTTTCATCCTACAATAATTTTACACTATGACCTTTTTAATAATATAATATATGAGTTGGTTTTGAAATATCACTCAAAGCTTCTCCTGCATCATCTGCAAGTTTAGATTCAACTGCTATGTCTCCTATTGCGAGCATTCCAACTAATCTGCCATTTTCCACAACTGGTAATCTCCTTACTTGCTTCTCCGCCATTACCCTTGCAGCATCATGAATATCCATATTAGGATTTGCTGTTGTTACTCCAACCGTCATAACATCCTTTGCTAAAACTTCATTAGGATTTTTACCAAAAGCAATATCCCTAAGAACTATATCCCTATCTGTTACAATACCAACAACTTTGTCTCCGTCAAGAACTGGAACAGAACCAACATTTTTATCTTTCATGATTTTTGCTATTTCTACAACTGGTGTATTGGGTGTTACATAAGCTACATTGGTAGTCATAAAATCTTTAACCTTCATTTATTGCACCTCCTAAATTATAGTTTTCCCCATAGTTTGTTAATAATTCTTTTAAAATATTGTAAAATATATTGTAATTTTATATAATAACTATAAAAAGGCTTAAAGGAGACGTGATTATGAAACTAAAAATTAGACCTGAAAGTTTTCCCTACGCACTTATTCTTTTTATAGTTTTTGTTGTTTTTTATTTTATTAACAAACTTTTATCCATCCTGCCACTTTTATTGATATTATTCGTTTTATTCTTTTTTAGGGACCCTGAAAGAAATATAACTATAGATGAAAAATGTTTTCTATCGCCAGCTGATGGTAAAATAATCGAAATATCAGAAATTTATGAAGATCAGTTTTTTAAATCAAAAGCTATTAAAGTTAGCATATTTTTATCATTATTTAATATCCATGTTAATAGAAGCCCTATAACTGGCAAGGTAACATACAAAAGCTATAGACCTGGTAAATATCTTCCAGCATTTAAGAGCCATGCATCTGAAATTAACGAAAGAAATACAATTGGTATAGAAAACGAATACACAAAAGTTCTAGTTCATCAAATTACAGGATTTGTGGCAAGGCGTATAGTTTGTTGGAGCAATATAGGAGACTTTTTAAAGCAGGGTGAAAGATTTGGGCTCATAAAGTTTGGTTCCTGCACAGAAATCATTGTGCCAATTGATACTGAAATAAAAGTAAAAGTAGGTGACTCCGTAAAAGGAGGATTAACTGTTATAGGAGTGATAAAATGAACGTAAAAATAAACAAAAATATTATTCCCAACGTATTTACTTTTTTTAATTTAACATGTGGTATGTTATCAATTATTTTTACATTAAATTCCAACTTTAAAATAGCCGCATTAATGATCATCCTCGCTGCATTTATGGATAGATATGACGGACGTATAGCAAGGCGATTTGACGCTGTATCTCCTCTTGGTAAGGAGCTTGATTCCCTTTGTGATTTAATTTCCTTTGGTGTTGCACCTGCTGTTCTTTCATGGAGCAACTTTTTGATAAATTTTGGAATTATAGGATACATTATTTCAATAATATTCCCAATAGCTGGGGCATATAGATTGGCAAGGTTCAATGTAACACCCTTTAACAACTATTTTATTGGGGTCCCAATAACTTTCGCAGGTTTTTTTCTTGCAGTTGATAATCTAATTGCTATATCACTGCCTCACAATATTTTATCTGCAATTATCATGTTGCTTTTATCCTATCTTATGGTATGTAAAATCAAATTTAAAAAGTTCTAAGAGCCCATGGGCTCTTTCAGATTGTAGACAAACCCTAATTGGTATTCAGGCTTTACAAGAGCCCCGTGAATGGATTTCAAAAAGGCATCTCTCATGAGCTTTAGCAATTCTTGCTTTTCGACTTTTCAAAAGTCGTAATTCTGCACACGGACGTGCAGAGCCGAGTGGCCGACACGGATGTCGGCTCACGAGAGTAGGACTTTTGAAAACAAAGAAAAGCTTAGAATTGCTTAGCGAAATGAGCGAATGCCAGGGAAATCCTTCACGGGGCTTATCAAAAATAACTTTTTCAACAGTCTTTAAGAGCCCATGGGCTCTTTTTTGTGTCAAAATTATAGGTGCTGCATATTATGTTATTGTAGTTTATTTTAGGAGTGGTTTGATGAATCTTAAGGGGAGCAAAACAGAGCAAAATCTATTAAAAACATTTGCTGGTGAGGCAAGAGCAAGAAATAAATATTCCTTCTTTGCAGAAAAAGCAAAGGAAGAGGGGTATGAATTCATCGCATCCGTTTTTAACGAAACATCTGATAACGAAAAAGCCCATGCAAGAAGGGTTTTTAATGATTTTTTAAAGCTTAATAAGTCTACTTCAGAAAATTTACTTGAAGCCGCAATGGGAGAAGCTTATGAGAGTGAAAAAATGTATAAGGAATTTGAAACAATTGCACGCCAAGAAGGATTTAGTGAAATTGCTGATTTTTACAAGGAACTTGCTGAAACGGAAGAATATCATAGAGAAAGATTCAATACAATCCTTCAAAATTTAAAGAGCGGTAAAATATTCAAAAGGGATAAGGAAACAAAATGGCATTGCAGAAACTGCGGTTATATCCATGAGGGCTTAGAAGCACCTGAGCGCTGTCCTCTTTGCGGATTCCCAAGAAGCTATTTTGAAATTTATTGTGAAAACTTCAAATAGGAAGTGATTATATGAAAAGATGCATGATTGCATGGGTTCCAATCGAATTATTGCTAAACGATGAAGTAGATACTTTTGAAAGTTTAACAAGAAACTCACAAAAGGAAATTGAAGAAGATTTGTTTAAAGAAATAGATGAAGAATATATTGAAGAAGAGATTAATAAATGAAAATCATGTCCTTGTGTCTTTTGGGCACAAGGCATCTTTTACTAATTTAAGCGGTGATAATATGAAAAAAATAACTCTAATAATCTTATTAATTATTTTTATTTTTTCAATGTTAAATAATATATTCATTTTAAATCTCATAACTACATTTTGCTTTCTTATTATAGTAGCTATAAAGCTAAGCAGGGAAATTAATGTTCTATCCTATTGGTTTGGTGATAAGCTTGGTGGTTTTATAAGCTCAACTTCCGGAAATTTGCCAGAACTTTTTATTAGCATCTTTGCCCTAAAAAGCAATTTAATCGAACTTGTGAAAAGTGGACTACTAGGCTCTATAATTGGAAATATGTTATTAGTATTGGGACTAAGTATTTTATTTGGTGGAATCAAATATAACGAACAAATATTTAATAAAATAATTGCAAGGACAAACTTTTCTTTGTTGTTTTTGGCACTTTGCAGCCTAATCATCGCCTCTACAATTTCCTTTCAAGGGAAGCTAAACACTCATAAATCATGTATTTTTAGCTTTTATATAGCAATAATTTTGTTGCTCATATATGTATTAGGTCTTATATTTTCGTTAGTAACACATAAAAATCTTTTTTTGGTTCATTCCGACGAAAACAATAATGAGAATAACATTAAAAAAACAAATTTTATTTTAATTATCATTCTTCTAATAATAGCCTACACTTTAAGTGAACACCTAGTAAGTTTAATAAATACAGCAATTACAAAATTCAAAATTCCAGAAAAAATTATGGGGATAATTATAATGCCTTTAATAGGCAATGTTGCAGAATATATAACTGCTATATATGCTTCCCTTAAAAATAAAATTAATCTATCTATAGAAATATCAATAGGTTCAAGCATGCAGTTATTATTATTTACTCTTCCTACAATTATTATTATTGCGTTTTTATTGGGACTTCCTTTAACTTTAGTGTATAGCTTCTATGAGCTTATAATATTAATAATTTCCATAGGATTAGCATTTTTTGTATTCCAGGACGGAAAAAGCTATTGGCTGGAAGGTGCAATTTTATTAGCTTCTTACTTAATTATAATATTAGGATATTGGTTAATATAAAAGGCATGGAAATCCCATGCCTTTTACTGTTGCTTTTCAATTTTATCCTTTGGTGCACCACACTTTGGACATTTTGCAGGTTTACATCTTCCTTCCTTTGTTTCTCCACAAACAGTGCACTTAAATATTGCCATAAAAATCCCCCTTCATCTTTTGTTAAATAAATTTTACCATATCAAATCAATATTTGTAAATATTTATTCTCCAAAAATATTTTTCATTAACTTTTGACCGGTAGGCGTTGAAGCAATTCCACCCAAAGCTGTTTCCCTTAGTTCAAAGGGAAGTGACTTTCCAACTTTATACATTGCATCCACAACCTCATCAAAGGGTATAATGCTTTTTACACCGGCTAAAGCTAAATCAGCAGAAGTTAAGGCATTAACGGCACCAGAAGAATTTCTCAAATAACAAGGTGCCTCAACAAGCCCTGCCACCGGATCGCATACTAATCCTAAAATATTTTGAATAGCTATTGAAGCTGCATGTATAGCTTGTTCTGGAGTCCCTCCGGCCATTTCCACAACAGCTGCAGCCGCCATTGCAGCAGCTGAACCACATTCTGCCTGACATCCTCCCTCAGCACCTGATACTGTTGCATTTTTTGCAATTATTTGGCCTATTCCTGAAGCAGTAAAAAGGGCCTTTACCATTTCGTCTTCATTTTTTTCTAAAACCTCTGCTGCTGTTATCATAACTGCCGGCAAAATACCTGCAGAACCAGCTGTTGGAGCTGCAACTATCCTACCCATTGATGCATTGACTTCAGACACAGATAATGCTCTTGCCATAGCTTTATTTATTATATCTCCTGATATGGTTTTTCCTCTTCTATAATCTTCAACTTTTTTTGCGTTTCCACCGATGAGCCCGCTAATGGAATTAACTTCTTCATTTAATCCTTTATTTGCAGAATCCATCATAACCTTTAAAACGTTCCTCATTCCTTCAAATACTTCTTCTTTGGTTTTTCCTGTTCTTTCGCATTCAAAATCTAAAACTATTTCCCAAATTTTTTTATTTGATTCTTTAGTTAAGTTTAATAAATCCTTCCCTTTAGTATACATAAAATTATCCTCCTTATACCGGATTTATTGCTACGACATTAATCATATCTTTTATATTTTTAATTTTTTCTATTACTTCATCATCCAATTTGGCATCTAATTCTATAATTGCAGTTGTAATCTTTTGAGGATTTCTTGTAACCTTCATATTTGCTATATTAGCATCTACTTCTAATATAAATTTTGATATATCTGCTATCATACCCTTTCTGTCTTTATATTTAGTAATTATAGTTGGATATTCTCCAGTAAATTCTACTTTCTCACCATCAATCTCGGTTATTAATATATTTCCCCCACCAATTGATGAGCCCATTACTTCTATTGTTTTTTCATTATCCTTATAAAAAACAAATTTAACTGTATTAGGGTGTTGATCCCCTAAGTCAGTAGGAATAAAAATTATTTCTATCCCCTTTTCCTTTGCAATTTCTAAGGAGTTTCTTAGTCTTTCATCATAGGGTTCCATACCTAAAACTCCTGCAACAAGGGCTCTATCAGTTCCATGCCCTTTATATGTTTTTGCAAAGGAGCCATGAAGGTAAAATTCCACCTTTTTAAAATCCTCTCCTGCAATTTTACCTGCTACTTTGCCAAGTCTTGCTGCACCAGCTGTATGGGAACTTGATGGTCCAATCATTATAGGTCCTAATATGTCAAAAACACCGTAAAGTTTCATCTAAACACCCTTTCTATATTGTATTTTTAAATCCCTTTCCCTGAACTTCAGCTGCATCTATTATAGTAACAAATGCTCTAGGATCAATATCAAAAGTAATGGATTTAATTTTTACTAGTTGATTTAAAGTTATAATACAATATATTACTTTCTTATCATCGCCTGTATAAGCTCCTTCTCCATGCAAAAATGTTACACCTCTACCTAGTTCATTCAATATGTGTTTAGAAATTTCCTCGGTTTTATTCGTTATAATCATAACCATTTTCTTTCTATCAAATCCCTGTAGAATTGCTTCAAAAACCCTTGAGGATATAAACATTGAAATCAAAGTATAAAGTCCAGCTTCAATATTGTTAATTAAACTTCCAGCTAAAACTATAAAAAAATTTATTCCAAATGCAATAGACGAAATGTTTATTCCTAATTTCTTTTTTAATGCTACAGCAACAATGTCAGTACCTCCCATAGACCCTTTATTTTTTAGAACAATACCTAATCCTATACCATTCAGAACACCACCATATATAGAGGACAATAATATATCTTTAATAAAAAAAGTTTTATTTATTTCCCTCGTTAAAATTAAAAAGAGGGAAAGTAAAAATACGCCTAAAGCACTAAATAAAATAAAATCAAAATCAAGCTCCTTCATTCCATAAAGGAAAATAGGGATATTTAATGTTATGACTAAATATCCTGAAGGGATTCTTGTTAAGTATTGCACAATTATAGCAATGCCAGAAACTCCTCCACTTAATAGCCTGTGGGGAACTATAAAAGCATTTATCCCCACAGCTGAAACAAAACACCCAAAGGAAATAAACATGAATTTAATAAGAAAATTTATAGCTTTATTCTCTTTTATCCAATTTAAATTATTCTTCAAAACAGCTACCCCCAATAAATTCTCTTAAAATTGAATTTTTAGGTATTAAATCTTCAATATTATTATCTGCCTCAATAAAATATTCAAGGAATAACATAAGTCTGTAAGCTTCTAAATATGCAGGGCTATCCTTTGGAATTTCTTTTAAATGCTTATAAGCATACTTTTTTAATATTGGCATTTCATAAGCTAATGTAGAATTAAACATTACATCTGCTTCCTCTTGGAATGGGAAAATATTTTTTTCTTCACCCATTCTTACTTTAGGCCAAGACAAAATTGTATCTTCTGGACTCTTTCCTCTATATTTTGCATCTCTGACTATTCTTCTTAAAAGTCTAACGTCAGTTGTAGGAATTCTATTATGATCGTCTAAATTAAGTTGAGTTAAAGCGCTTATATAAATTTTAAATTTGTTCTCCCTAGGAATAGAATTAGTCAATAGCTCGTTTAATCCATGGATACCCTCTATTACTAAAATTGTTTTTGAATCTAGTTTTAATTTCTTCCCTGAGTTAACCCTTTTCCCAAGAACAAAATCAAACCTTGGAAGTTCAACCTCTTGACCCTCAAGGAGCATACTTAAATGCTTATTGAAAAGCCCTATATCTAATGCATAAATTGATTCAAAATCATAATCTCCATTTTCGTCCTTTGGAGTATCCTCTCGATTAACAAAATAATCATCTAACGATATTGGATAAGGTTTAAATCCATGTATTCTAAGTTGTATAGAAAGCCTTTTAGAAAAAGTAGTTTTTCCTGATGATGAGGGCCCTGCAATTAACACTAATTTAATTTTATCCCTATTTTCATATATTTTGTCTGCAATATAGGCAAGTTTTTTTTCGTGCAATGCTTCAGAAACTAAAACTATGTCTTTTATATCCCCATCGATTACCTTTTCATTCAAAGCTCCAACATCAGCAACATCCAAAATCTTAGCCCATTCCTCAGTTTCTCTAAAAATCTTGGCAAGCTTTGGCACATCTTTAAATTTTAATATCTCTTTTGGATTTTCTTCGTTTGGATAGGTTATTAAAATTCCAGGATCATAAAATTTAACATCAAACAACTTTAAATATCCAGTTGAAGGAACTAATGGGCCATAAAAGAAATCGTATAAATTATCAAGTTTTCTAAGTTCTATAAATTCTTTATTTATATTCTTAAAAAGTCTTATTTTATCACTCATTTTTAAGCCATTAAATATTTCCATGGCTCTCTTTTTATCAACTAATTCCTTTTCAAAAGGAATATTAAGGTCAACTAATTCCTTCATTCTTAACTTTATTTTTTCTACTATATCAGCATCTAATTTTTTGTCCAGATGAATCTCGCAATAAAGAGCTTTGTTTAATGAATGTTCTATCGTTACTCTAGAACCACTAAAGACATCTTGAGCAGCCTTTATAAGTAAAAAGGCTAAGCTCCTAACATAGGTTCTAACCCCTGCTGTTTCCTTTAAAGTAATAGGTCTTATTATAGCATCCTCATAAAGCGGGGTATTCAACTCCATATAACTTCCGTTTACAACTGCAAGAACTGCTTCAATATCCCTAAAATTTCCCCTAACAATATCTTCTACTGTAACACCTTTTGGGTATAATTTGCTTGTTTTGTTATCAAAACTTATTCTTATTTGTTGGAGCATATAATGCACCTTCCTTTAAAAAATTAGAGGATATCTTTATTATATTCAAATTTTATTCAATAGCTTCTAAATATTTCTTACAATTTGTTAATCTCCTAATCGTTGAATCTTTTCCAATTATCTCAAAGGTATCGAATAGTGGCGGTGAAACTTTTGACCCAGTTTCTGCAATTCTTAAAAGCATGAATAAAATTTTAGTTTTAGTTCCTATTCTATCGCAAAAATCGCGCATTCTCTTTTCCAACTCTTCAGCGTGCCAATTGTCCTCCATCTTTAATTCTTCAATAGTCTTTTCTAATAAAAATACCATATCTTTTACCTCTATCTTTTTAACATTTTCTTTTATTAAATTTATGTCATATTCTGAAGGTTCAACAAAAAACATTTTAAAAGCCTCTTTAACCTCATCTAATCTTTTTATTCTTTCCTGTTCTACCCTCATAATGCTAAATAATTTTTTATAGTTTTCTTCATTCATTTCAAAATAATCAGTTTCCATTAAAAAGGGGACCGAAAGATCTACAAGTTCCTTAATATCCTTCCTTCTTATATAAATTCCATTAAACCATTCTAATTTTTTAAAATCAAAAACAACATTAGAATTGTTAATTCTATCAAAGGAAAACTTATTTATCATATCTTCAATAGATAAAATTTCTTCTCCATCACCTGGATTCCACCCTAAAAGAGCAATAAAATTAAGAACAGCTTCCTTTAAATATCCCATTTCCTTATATTCTCCAATATATAAAGCTCCATCACGTTTAGATATCTTGCTTCTATCTTCATTTAAAAGTAAAGGCAGATGAACATATTGTGGTATTTCTGCATCTAATGCTTCCAAAATAAGAATTTGCAAAAATGTATTAGGAATATGCTCTTGACTTCTTAATACATGGGAAATTTTCATCTTCCAATCGTCTATTGCTGTGGCAAAATTATATGTAGGAAGTCCATCTGATTTTCTTATAACAAAATCTCCTATTAAATTTCCATCCCATTTTAATTCTCCTCGAACCCCATCGTTAAAGGATATTATTTTATTTGGAACTTTAAATCTAACCGTTGGTTTTAGTCCTGATTTTAATTTTCTATCTATTTCTTCCCTTGTAAGATCTCTACATTTTCCCGAATATTTAGGTGGCTGCTTTTTTGCAATTTGTTCTTTTCTTTCCATTTCAAGTTCTTCTTCTGTGCAAAAACAATAATATGCGTCCCCTTTATCTATTAAATAATCTATGTATTTTTGATATATTTCTATTCTTTCTGATTGTCTATATGGTCCATAAGGTCCTCCAACGTCAGGCCCTTCATCCCAATCAAGTCCTAGCCACTTTAGCCCCTCATATATCCCCTTTTCTGATTCTTCGCTATTTCTTCTCATATCGGTATCATCGATTCTCAATATAAAATTTCCGTTATTTTTTCTTGCGAATATATAGTTATATAGCGAATTTCTTGCAGTTCCAACGTGAAAATTTCCGGTTGGACTCGGTGCAATTCTAACTCTTATTTCCTTCATAATAACACCTTCCTATCTTAAATGTTTTAAATCGCTTTCTATTAATCTAGAAAGATATAAAAGTCCACCCTCAACAGTGTCTTTATGTGCGTTAATTAAAATTTCTTTTATTAATTCTTTATCTTCTGTGCAATATAGTGCATTATTGTATTCTATCATAGCCTTATCATATTCATTCTGTTTTACATAATTTTTAGCTAAATAAATTCTATATTCAGCATCATAAGGATCGTATTTTATTTCTTCTTCTAAATAAATCAAAATCTCCCTATGAACATCCTCAGGAATTTCTATAAAATCCTCCTCCCAATAGCTAAAACCTGTTAAATCTAATGAGGTTTTTAAGGCATTTTTAAAATAAGATTTATAATTTTTTCCACTCAAAAGATAATGTTTGCCTAAAATATAGTATGGAGCGGTATAATAAGGAACAGTTTGGATTACCTTTTCTAAATAACCTCTTGCATCTTTAAAATTATCAAACAAATAATGCCTTCCTAAATAACATAAACTCTGGATTGCTCTATTATCAAATTCAACCATTAATTTATGATAATCCAATTCACTTTGTAATTTCATAGCCTTATCAAAATCAAAACCATATTCATCTTTTAAAATTCTTGCTCTATATAGTATTTCATCAGAAGTTATCCCATAATCCTCATCATCTTGAATTAAATTAATGGACATAATATCATCTAACATACATTTAAATAAAAATGATTTAAAGGATGAAGCCAGTAAAATAAAATTTCTTGTTTCATGAAGCCATATTCCTATATAGTAATCATTAATTCCTGATCCGTATTTGTAAAAACAATAGTAATCTCCGTTGCCAATATCCCCAAAAGGAAGCAAATTAAAATTCATTTTACCTGGAATCCTTAACAAATTATTAACTATATTTTCAGTATACTCAAATCTACAACTTCCAAACTGAGTATCTCCACCGAATTTTTTAATAAATTCTTTATATTCATTTGGCAAAAAATAACCATATTTCATTTCAAATTTCTCAATTCTTGTCCTCATGTCCCAATTCCTTTCTTTAAGTTATGCTAAAAAAATTATACCCCTTCTTTAACAACATCTCAAGTAATTAAATTTTAATTAACTTGAAATAATAATAAACGAGGTGAACTTTATGATAGTTTTTATAAGAACTATTGTTTTGTATTTTTTTGTTGTGATTGTAATGCGAATTATGGGCAAAAGGCAAATAGGTGAACTTCAGCCCTTTGAACTTGTAATTGCTATTATGCTTTCGGAACTTGCAGCTATACCAATGCAAGAACCAGGAGTTCCTCTTTTAAATGGTATAATTCCTATACTTACCTTAATGATACTTGAAGTAACAATATCTTATATCTCTTTAAAATTTAGGCCCTTTAGAAAAATCGTTTGTGGAGAACCCAGCATTTTAATTAAGCATGGTAAAGTAGTTGAAGAAGAATTAAGAAGACAACGATTTAATTTAGATGATCTTTTAGAAGAGTTAAGATTGCTGAACTATTTTAATATAAGCGATATAGAATATGCAATATTAGAAACCAACGGAAAACTCAGCATAATTCCTAAACCCGACAAAGCTCCCTTAACTAAGAAAGATTTAAATATATTTTCTCCTCCAGAGAAATTACCAATAAGCTTAATACTTGACGGTGAACTTCAAAAAGTAAATCTTTTCATTGCAGGATATGATGAAAATTGGTTAAAGGAACAGCTGAAATTTTATAATATTGAAAAATATGAAGATGTTTTTATAGCCATGCTAGATACAAAGGGGCAATTATTTGTGCAAAGGAGGTAATGCTTTGAATTCAGGTAAAATTGTTCTTACAATAAATTTTATAACCCTTATCCTAATAATAATCCTTGGTATATATGAAATAAGAACCATCGAAAGGGATACTATCTCCTTTATGGAAAATCTAAATGATGTAAAAAAATCGGTTGAAGCTTCTAATTGGGATGATGCATATAAAAATATCGAAATTCTAAATAAAAACTGGGAAAGAAAAAAACAACTATGGTCTTTTTTTGTTAATCACAATGAAATAGATAATATAAGCATGTATTTAAAGCAAAGTATAGAATATATAAAGCATAGAGACAACATTGAGGCAATGGCTAGCCTTGCAATTTTAGAGCACTATCTAACTCATATATCAGAAATCGAAAAACTAAGAATAGAAAATATTATTTAATTCAAAAAACTTGAAATTATTATCTAATAGTATATAATAATAATTAGACATATTTTGTCCATATGGGACTCATTTTGTCCCATATATGTATATACATATTTATTTTTTTGTGTTATAATTTTTTTATGAATTTAATATATTAGTATAACACAAATATTAAGGAGGATTTTTTATGCCACTTGTAACAACTAAAGAAATGTTTAAAAAAGCCTATGAAGGCGGCTATGCAATTGGTGCTTTTAACATCAATAATATGGAAATCATTCAAGGCATTGTTGAAGCTGCAAAGGAAGAAAAAGCCCCAGTTATACTACAAGTTTCAGCCAGCGCCTTAAAGTATGCTAACCCTAAGTATCTTATTAAAATGGTGGAGGCCGCAGTTGAAGATTCTGGTCTTCCAATTGCTCTACACCTTGATCATGGTGAAAATTATGAAATCTGCAAAACCTGCATCGATCTTGGTTTTACTTCAGTAATGATTGATGCTTCCAAGTATCCTTTAGAAGAAAATATAAAAATCACAAAGCAAGTTGTAGAATATGCACATTCAAAGGGTGTAGTTGTTGAAGCTGAGCTTGGTAAATTAGCAGGAGTTGAAGACGAAGTAAAGGTTTCAGCAAGGGAGGCAACCTTTACTGATCCTGAAGAAGCTTATGAATTTGTTCATAAAACTGGTGTAGATTCCTTAGCAGTTGCTATTGGCACAAGCCATGGAGCGTATAAATTTAAGGGTGAAGCAAAACTTGACTTCGAAAGATTAGAAGAAATCCAAAAGAAACTTCCAGGTTTCCCACTAGTATTACATGGTGCTTCTGCTGTTATGCCTGAATTCGTTGAAAAATGTAATAGATATGGTGGAAAATTAGAAGGTGCTCAAGGTATCCCTGTTGAAATGTTAAGAAAAGCTGCTTCTATGGCTATATGCAAAATTAACATGGATACAGATTTAAGACTTGCCATGACTGCAACAATAAGAGAAGTATTTGCGACTAAACCTGAAGAATTTGACCCAAGAAAGTATTTAGGTGCTGCAAGAGAAGCTATAAAGCAAGTTGTAAAGGATAAAATAGTAAATGTATTAGGCTGTAGCAATACAATATAAAGCTGAGGGTTAGCCCTCAGCTTTATATTTAACTACCTTATTTTTACCAGTCCTTTTAGCTTCATAAAGCATCGCATCAGCCTGTTTTATTAGCTTTTCTGAATCAGTTAAAAAATTGTCCTTTGTTATTGTTCCTTGGCTCAATCCAATACTTACAGTCCATTTAAAGCCGCCCGTTTTGTCCTTTTCACATTCCCTTCTAATATTTTCTGCTAAAAAGGAGGAATCAACTAATTTCGTTATTATTATTAAAAATTCTTCCCCACCAAATCTAACAACAATACCATAATCGTTTATTGTATTCTTGCAAATATCTACTAATCTTTTCAAAATCACATCGCCCGTTAAATGTCCATATGTATCATTTATTAATTTAAAATTATCTATGTCAATAATAAAACAACTAATTATATAATTATCATGTCCTTTTGCATACATTTCTAAATATTCTCTTAAATATAGCCTATTATATGCTCCTGTAAGCATATCTTTAGTAGCTAAATCTTTAATTTTTTTATAAGCAATTTCCAGTTCTTTGTTTCTTTCCAATAATTCAAGCTGAAGTCGCCGTGTTCTTATCTGAACTTTAATTCTTGCAAGCAATTCAACTTCTGAAAAAGGCTTTTTGATATAATCATCTGCCCCCATATTCAATGCCCTTGAAACGGACTCTTCTTCTACTACTGAAGTTATTGCAATAATTGGAAGATAAGGATAAGCCCTTTTTATTTTTTGGGCAAAAGCATATCCATCAATTCCTGGTAAAATTAAATCTAGCAAAATCAAATCATAATCATACATTTTTTCCTGTAGAGCCTCTTCAGCAGAACTTGTCCACTTGACTTGGAATCCATATTTTATTAATATATCTTGTAGAACCTTACCATGAAAAGCCGAATCCTCTACTATTAATATCCTATTATGCATATTTGCCTCCTATTCGTTTGGTCAACTTTTCTTTTTACGATTCATACTTATATATTAATTTTATAATTTCAAATTTTAAAATTCAAGCTGTTTAAATCTTCATTGGAGGTGTTCTGATGGGGAGATTAAATGGCGTAAATATCATTAACTTTGATAACACCTTAATTTATGAAAGCGAATTAATTGCAAAGGCAGGAAAGGTGTTGGACTTTACAAATATATCCGGACTAAAATTGTTTTCATCCCTCGATAAGTTACAAAAATTAAGTAAAAAATTGCTTCCCACTATGAAAAGCATTAATTTCATAGGTTCTGGAGATTACCATCACATAACCTACTCTATCATATCAAATATTCCATATGAATTTTCCCTTATAGTTTTTGATAACCATTGTGATTGCAATGATATGCCTAATGGAACTATAAGCTGCGGTTCGTGGATAACTCAAGCATCTAAATTACCAAATATCTACAAAATTCTTGTTTTAGGAGTATCAAAGATTAACGCAAAATGCTTGAATAAGAATATTACTTTTCTTGAATACAATGAAAATTTTCTCAAAAAGGCTTTATCATTACTTAAAAGTTTTTCAATTTCAAAAGTATATATAAGCATAGATAAGGATGTATTAGACCCTAAATACGCTATTACAAATTGGGATCAGGGTAAAATGAAATTAAGCGAACTTTTATATATTTTAAATTATATTAAAGAAAAATATACCATTATTGGAATTGATGTTTCTGGTGAAAGCAAGCCCTACAATCCTTTATCCTTAATTCTACCAAGGGAAATTAAATTAAATCAAGAAGCAAACTTGAAAATACTAAACTCTATAATGATGAATTAATATAGGGCACCTTTTGGTGCCCTATATTATTCTGAAGGAACAATAACTTCAGAATTGTTATTAACATTATTATTACTACCAGGATTTATAATGCTTTCTTCAAGTTCTGTTTCATCTTCATTAATCGTGGGTGTTAAATCTTCCTTAGGAATGACTATTTTTATAACATTTCTAACCTTTCCCCTGTTATCTATCGGCTTGTCATTAAAATGAAAGTTATTAGCCATATATGAAGGCAAATTTGAAAATGCTATTCCTTGTGATGATAAAAACTTTTCTAAATAAACAACATTATTTTCTAAATTCGGAACAAGAACAGCCATTCCTTTTACCCTCATATTTTCAAACATTCCATCAGCGGGAATCCTTATAGTTTCTACAGGTGTATTACCAAATCTATATACAGTATATGCAAGGTTCATAAGCTTTCCAGTAGGAATATTTGTCTTTATATAATTTAAAGCAGTAGAAGCAAGATCTGGAATTTTAAATATGCTTACGCTTCTTGCTTTGTTAATCAAAATAGTTAAAACCCTTCTTTGTCTTTCCGTTCTTTCAAAATCTCCATTACCAACCTTTCTTATTCTACTATAGGATAGTGCCTGCTGTCCGTTTAGTTTTTGATATCCAGGTCCACTTAATAATGTTGCCTTTGAACCATTTACTTCTTTAATATACTTATTAATTTCCTTGACTTCATAATCCTTAACTTCAACATCTATACCGCCTAATTTATCAACTAAATCTTGAAAGGCCCTAAAATCGATGGACACATAATACTGAACATCAATATTAAAATCCTGCTGAAGGGTTTTCATTAAAAGTTCAGGCCCACCTAACGAATATGCAGCATTAATTCTGTTAAGTCCATGCCCCGGAATTGGGACATACATATCCCTCATAAAAGAAACAAGCTTTATTGTCTTTGCTTCGGTATTGATATTTGCTAATATGATTGAGTCTGTTCTTCCAATATCATTTTCACTACGTTTGTCCAAGCCAACTAACAATATATTAAAAATACCCTTCTCTTCATTATAATTAAGATTGGCACCTTGTCCATCGTTATGCTTAAAAAAATCTTTAGGAGATGGAACATAAATTTTTTTGTTTATATAATAAAATGATCCTAATGCAATACCTGCCATCACCGTTACAGCAATTAAAACAACAGCAAGAATTTTTTTCAACTTTACCACCTCAAAATTTTATAGATGCTGCATATTATTATCCCATAAAAAAAGAAATATTACAATTTATAACTAAAATTATTAACAAAAAATTTTATTTTATTATTACAGTAGAATATGGTTTTAAATTTATTTTTATTTTGTTATCTTCTATTCGAACAATTCCATCCCCTTTAAGCGTCTCACCTTTTAATTTATCATTTTGATCCAATTTCAATTCAGTATTTACTAAATTGCCCGTTAAATTATGGACTATAAATAACTTATCATTATTTATTGCTCTATAATAAGCCAATATCTCAGGTTGAGTTTCTATGATGGTTATGTCTCCCTTTGAAAGAATGTCATTACCTAATCTGAATTTAATCATGTCTCTATAAAAGTTTAACAATGACTTAGGATCATTATCCTGTTCTTCCACCGATGGTGCATAATCTCCAACATTATATTCTGAATCTATCCATTTAGTTTGACCAGGGACATATTCTTTCCCCCATTTAAAGGGTTCCCTTATATATTCATCAGGTTTTTCGCCCTTCATCCCTATCTCTTCCCCGTAATAAATAAATGGGTTACCAGGCATAGTCAATAATATGCTCGCTGCAAGCTTCATTTTATTTGCATCATTGATCTTACTCATTACTCTATCCATATCATGGTTAGTCAAGAAAGGTGCATCCACGTAATCTTTATAGGAGTTTTTATATTCATCATATATAAAAGGCAAATTATATTGTAATTTTGATGAATCTCCTTTTATAACTGCATCAATAATTCCTTCCGCAAGTTTAAAATTAAAGCAAGAATCCAAATATTTAAGATATGGTGCAATAGCCCTTTCACTACTCCAAACTTCACCGACTAAATATACATCTTTTTTTATACTCCTGCAGTAATCTCCAAATTCCTTCCACCAATTTAATGTATCCTGAACCCTATTAGGTGGATATATATGCATTGCTGCATCTAATCTAAAGCCATCTACACCCTTGTCAAGCCAATATTTGGCTATTTTCTTTATCTCTTTTCTGACTTTTTTATTATCAAAGTTTAAATCCGGCATCTCAGACCAAAAAATAGCATTGTAAAATCCGCTTCCTTTATTATACCACTGTTTTGTTCCAAGAGCCGAAGGTTCGTTCAATTTTGTATCCTGTGTGGCCCAAATGTAATAGTCCCTGTATTTGCTCTTTGGTGAGGAATCCGCATTTAAAAACCAAGGGTGTTTACTGCTGGTATGATTTACAACAAGATCTAATATAACTTTAATACCGAGTTCATGTGCTTTATTAATAAAATTTTCAAAGTCTTCATTTGTCCCATATTCAGGATTTATATTATAATAATCAGAAACATCATAACCATGATAGCTTGGGGATTTAAAAACAGGCATAAGCCAAATAGCATTAACTCCAAGTGATTTAATATATGGCAATTTTTGTATAAGTCCCTTTAAATCCCCTATCCCATCACCATCGCTATCATAAAAAGCCCTAACAAAAACTTCATAAAAAACCATTCCGTCTTGTTTTGTTCTTTCTACACTCTTTTTTGAACAGGATGAAAAATTTAATAATAAAACTATAATTAAAAATATTATCGATATTTTACCCCTAATCCCCTTCATTTTACCATCTTCTCCTCACATTATACAGATTAATTAGCCTTAACATCTCTTCATCGGGTGCTATATAAACAGCCCTCTTTCCACTAGCAAGAAATACATATATTTCTGATTTACAGTCAAAAGGAAAACAAAATATTTTTTTATAATCATCCGGAACTTTTATTTCATCAGCCCTGCCAAAAGCATCAAAATTTTTTACATCTTCATCTATTAATGTTTTGCGTTTTGATTTATTATAGATTGTGTCTATTTGAAGGTTACCATTAGTAAAAATATATTCGTATTCTTTATACTGTCTGTTTCTAAATATTCTAAAAACAAATCCCAATATTAATACTATTGCAGCTGCAATAAAATAAAGCATGCTAAACAAAAGAGCAGCTAAAAGAAAATAAAAAACTGCAAAAATAAAGGAGCAATACATTAATAAATTCAAAAACTTGTAAACAGCACTTTTTGATGTCGTTATTAATTGTTCATAAAATTTGTCCATAAAATTCCCCCTTTTAGTTGTCTTATGCAATATTTTACAATATAATCAAAATAAATTCAAAATGAAAAGGAGAGAAAATATGAAAGAAATAGAAGTAAAAGTTATTGATATCGATGTCAAACAAATAAAAGAGCTACTAATAAACCTTAATGCAAAAAAAATTAAAGAAGAATTTCAAGAAAATTATTTTTTTGATCTGCCCATCCAAAATGATGGATATATAAGAATAAGAAAAACAAAAAATCTAATTGATAATACTGAAAAAATAATTTTAACTTCCAAATTAATCATTTCAAAGAATTTAACAAGGCAAACAATTGAGAAGGATGTTGTAATTAATTCAGTAGAAGCCGGCATAAACTTTTTAAAAAGCATAGGCATTAATTTTTTGAAAAAAGCAACTAAGCACCGTGAAAGCTTTTTATTTAATAACTGCATTATAGATTTTGACACATGGAATAAAGAAGAATTCCCCTTTCCGTATATTGAAATTGAGTCGGAGGATGAAAGCTTCATTTTAGAAACAATAAAATTGCTTAAAATAGATCTATCTAATGTCACCTCAAAAACCCTCAATGAAATCAAAAAAGAAAAGGGATTAATTTAGCATCAACATAACTAAAGGAATAGTTAATGTTGATAAAATTGTAGTTAAAAAAACGCATCTTGATGCTAAATTGGTATCAGCTTGATATTTTTCCGCAAACAAAGCAGTATTAGCTGCTGCAGGCATAGCCATTATTAAAACAGGAATTCCTAATAAAAAACTTGAATAATTCAAAAGTTTTAATAAAGTTAATGTAATTAAGGGGACAACTATTAGTCGTAAAAATGTAATATAATAAAGCTTTTTATCATTAAAAAGCTTTTTGAATTCAACCTCTGCTAACATAGAACCAATAATTATCATCGATAATGGTGTTGTCGTTGAACCTACCATTTCTAAAGTTTTTTGAATTGCAAATGGTAGTTTAATTGAAAATATAAACAAAATTAGCCCTATTATAACTGAAATCAATCCTGGATTCAAAAAGGCCTTTTTAAAGTTTTGTTTTTCACCTTTGGAATTAAAGAGCATAACTCCTATTGTCCAAATAAATATATTGAAATTGATATTAAATATTGCAGCATAAAATATACCTATCTTCCCAAAAACGCTTTCAACGACTGGATACCCCATAAATCCACAATTAGAAAATATTATGGCAAACCTTAAAACGCTTTTTTCATTTTCATCGTATTTATAAAAAATATATTTGCTTATCAAGACCAATGATAAATGTAAAACTAAAGATATCATATATAATTTTGCTGCATTTAATAGCATTTCCTTTGAAAATTCATAATTAAAGGAGGATACTATCATAAAAGGCAATGTAATATTTAATATAAGCTCCGTAATGCCTTTATTTAAACTCTTTTCTATTATCCCTTTTCTTCTTGCTACATAGCCTACAATCATAATAAAAAATAACACCAAAACCTGATTAAAAATTCTGCTAATATCCATAATGTCCCTCCTAACAACCTTATATCTAAATTATATCAGCTTTAACAGCAAAAAAATATCCCCCAATTGGGGATATTTTGCCTACTTTATTTCAAAGCCATTTTTGGTGATAACATACTTTATTTTTTCATCTATCACCTGGTTTTCATCATAAAAGACATTAACTGTTCCACTTTGAAAATCCACATTTACGTCCTCAATACCTCTTATACCTTCAATAATACTTGCAACCTTCTTAGCAGACATCTCATCATGCATAGAAGGAATCCTTAAGTTTAATTCTTTCATCGCTGATCCCTCCTATAATTATTTTGTCCACATTTTTTTAAAATATCCTAATTGGATCAAAATTAATTATGTCTGCAGATGCACAAATATATTCTATTCCATCGACAAATCCATTAACACAAATGTGGCGTGCATCATAATGAATATGACCGTAAATGACTTTCTCTACCTTATATTCTTTTAAGACATCTATAAACTCCTGTGCAACACTTATTTTAGTTATTGGAGGATAATGCATAATAACTATTTTATTGTTATAACCTTTTGCACTTTCTAATGACAGTCTTAACCTTATAAGTTCTCTATTGTAAACCTTTTGATTTTTTTCGTCATCTTCATTTATGTTTATCCAGCCACGAGTTCCACATATAGCATAATCTTCGTAAGAATAAAAATTATTTTGTAAAAAAAACATATCTTCATATAAAGAATTAAGCTTAGAAATAGAACTCCACCAATAGTCATGATTTCCCTTTAACAAAACCTTTTTACCATTTAAATTATGAATGAATTCTAAGTCTAATAATGCCTCTTCGAATTTCATGGCCCATGATATATCACCAGGAATAAGGACAACATCATCTTCCATAACTTTTGAATTCCAATTATTTAAAATTTTTAAATGGTGATTTTCCCATACTTCCCCAAAAATATCCATTGGCTTATTTGATGAAAAAGATAAATGTAAGTCCGATAATGCGAATAACGCCATATCTTCACATCCCATCTTTATTTTTTTATTATTTTTCCGATAACATATAAAGGTGATAAACATGAAAATAATTAACATTAAGAGCCTTAACTATAAAACTTCGATTGAAAAAATTCAAATTGGAAAAACCTTATACGCAAAAATATTAACTAAAGATAACGGCATAGGATATTTGCAGCTACCTAACGGTCAAACTTTACAGGCAATTATACGAAACATATCAAATATAGAATCTAACAAGTTTATAAAATTTTATATTGAAAATATTGAAGATAACGTTCTTTTATTACGACCTTATAATGTTATTGAATCAAATAAAAATGATTATTTAGATATTCTAAACAAGCTTAATATCCCAAAAGAAATAGGCAAAGAAATAATCGAAACTTTAGTTAAATTTAATATTCCTGCAAATGATTTTTATATTTCATTAATTTATCAGTATATTAATTTTTTTAAATCTCTAAAAAAATTAGATAATGATAAAATTCTTTCCCTTATAAAAAAGTTTACCACAGAAAATATAACACATGCAGAGGAAACATACAAGAACATTAGCAATGTTTTGGATAAATTAAGGGAAGTAAATATAAATCATCTATGTTTTCTTATAGAAAATGATTTGGATATTAATATCGACAATGTATTTAATATTCTAGCTTTTATTGATGATATTGATTTAAACGAAGTAATCAATTCATCCGAAGAAAAATCAAAAAACAAAACCGTTGATTTTAGTTCTTTTATAAGTAAAATTAATTTGGAAAGCTCAAGCAATTGTTTAGAACAACTAAAAAGTTTAGTTGCTCTAAAAGAATTATTTGAAAAAATATGTTTAAATTATGACATTTACTACTTCAATTTCTATGATAATGATAATGTGTTAAAAAATTTACTAATTCAAAAAAAAGATAAATTTAAAAACAACATAGATAATAATGACTCCAAATTTTATTTGAGAATTTCCTCTGAAAAATTTGGGGATATAAATATATTTATAATCAATAATCTTCAAAATCTGTCAATAAAATTTTTTGTTAATAAAGAATATAAAGATATTTTTATAAATAACATTGATGATTTAGTAAATAAACTAAAGATTAAGGGGCATAAAAATACTATTATTAAAATAACTGAAAATAACAAACGAATATCAATAGTTGATTTAAATAATTTTTTTATTGATAATATAGTTGAATTGGATGTGAAGGTATGAAAAAGAAAGCAATAGCTCTAAAATACGAAAAAACATATAAAGCTCCTGAAATTGTTGCTCAAGGTTCTGGCTTTATAGCTGAAAAAATATTAGAATTAGCAAAAAAATCAAATGTCCCAGTAGTTGAAGATGAAAATTTAGCCGATGAATTATCAAAACTACCTTTAAATAAGCCTATCCCAGTTGAATTATATGAGGCTGTTGCTGAAATAATAGCATTTGTTTATAACCTTGAAAAAAAGCATACGAAAGGATGATATTATGCAGGAAATATTTTCTGGTCTTGAGGAATTTGGCTTTAATAATCTTAATGAAATAAAACTTTATGATGATGAAAAAAAAGATGAAAGTCAAATAAAAAAATCCGAAGAAATAAATGAAGAAAATTTCCTTTATGACAAAACCTATTCATGTCCAGTTTGTAATCGTTCCTTTAAAGCAAGAGCTGTAAAAATAGGAAAAATAAGATTATTAGGTAAAGATACGGATTTAATGCCCCTTTATGATAATATAAATCCTCTCTTTTATGATGTAGTAATTTGTCCTTATTGTGGTTATGGTGCAATGATAAGTTATTTCGATAAAATTAGAAGCTATCAGATAGAACTCATTTTAAAAAATATTACCCCAAAATTTAAACCTAAAGCTTATCCTAATATTTATAATGTTGATATTGCTATAGAAAGATATAAATATTCATTACTAAATTGTGCTGTAAAAAATTCAAAAAGCAGCGAAAAGGCATATAATTGTCTTAAATTAGCCTGGATGTATAGATTAAAAAAAGATTCTGAAAATGAATTAAGATTTCTTGAATTTGCATTAATTGGTTTTAAGGAAGCCTTTGAAAAGGAAAGTTTTCCAATTTGCAATTTGGATCAGCATACTCTAATGTATTTAATAGGAGAAATTGCAAGAAGACTAGGCAAAAATGATGAGGCATTATTATGGTTTGGAAAAGTTATTGTTTCAAGAAGCGTAAAACCACGCATAAAAGACATGGCAAGGGAGCAAAAGGAACTAATAAAGCAAGGCCAGCTTTAGCTGGCCAAATCTTTTAACAGTTCTATTATCTCCTTTTCAATAAGCTTTACATATTTCCCCTCTCGAAACTTTAGTATATACTGCTTTTTTTCATCATCCTTTAAATCTGTAAGTTTTTCTTTAAATTCCTTAGGAAATTCAATATAAAAGCTTCTTGGTTGGAAATCTTTGTCAAATAATAGAATAGTAGGAATTCTTGCCTCTCCCACCATATCCAAAAGCATTTTTTCATTACCATTTCTTTTAAATAAATAAACATTGATTTTTTTATTTATTTCCATTATTCTTTTTAATATAGGCAATGTTACTAAACAGTCGGGGCAATAACCTTCAGAAAAAACAATTAAGTTTACAGTTTCTTGTATTTTTTCAATAAAAGTAATATTATCTTCATCTAAAAAAATGTTATTATAAAAGTTAAATAATACGTTTTTCTGTTCCTCTGTCAAATCGTTTAAATATTCTTCAAAGCTTAATGCTTTAGTTAAATCCATACTACTCCCCCTTTCTAGCCTATAACAAAATCATAACACAGAATTGTCCATCTTTCCATAGCCTAGCTGTAATTATTAAGCTTTGAAAGTATTTATTTTACCATTTAAGGAAAAATAAATATGAGATATCCAAAGGAGTGAAAAGAATGGCAAGTTATGATTTTATATCATATACTATCGGCAACGAAATAAATCTTAATGAAATCGCCGGTCACTTCGGTATAAATAAAAAATTCAAATGGGAAGAACCTTTAATTCTAAGGGAAAGAAATCTTAAAGGTATATTAGCAAAACCCGATGATAAGCTCGTTTTTATATTTTCTTTTGGTAGCATTGTTTGTGTCAATATGGCCTTTCATGAGACACAAGATGTCATTAATTATCTAAAAAAAATAGACAAAAATCTAAGGAATAATCCTCCTTCCATGATTAAAGAGGACTTTAAATTGATCGTTAATCCCAATGCTAAATTCGAAGTTACCTACAACTCTATAATCATCAACAGAATCCAAGACTATCACTTTAATATAATAGCAACTATTTTAGCAAAATCCGTTGCTCTAGAAAAGATAGAAGAAGACATTGATATTCTTCTTGATAAAATTGAAGACATCGTGAATTTCTTAGAAAAGGGGAAATTGAATATAAGCGATGAAAACTTAGCAAAAATGTCAAGTAAAATTTTAAGATTCAAATATAACACTATATCATACATAATGCTACTTGATAAGCCTCAAATCGTATGGGAAAATGAAGATGCAGAAAAATTCTTTACCGAGCTTTCTGAGCTTTTTGAACTAAACGATAGATATGAAAAGATTAAACATAAAACTGAACTTCTACTAGATATAACAGAAATATTTTCAAGCTTAACTCAATCAAAACGAGGTGCAAAGCTTGAATGGATGGTCATAATATTATTTTTGATAGATATACTTTTATCAGTTTTAGAAAAATTACTATTTTAAAAGGGGCAATATTTGCCCCTTTCAGATTGTAGACAAACCTCCTTTTGGTGTTGAAATTTTGCAAGAGCCCCGTGAATGGATTTCAAAAAGGCATCTCTCATAAGCTTTAGCAATTCTTGCTTTTCGACTTTTCAAAAGTCCGTAATTCTGCACATGGACGTGCAGAGCCGAGTGGCCGACACGGATGTCGGCTCACGAGGGTAGGACTTTTGAAAACAAAGAAAAGCTTAGAATTGCTTAGCGAAATGAGCGAATGCCGGGGAAATCCTTCACGGGGCTTATCAAAAAATAACTTTTTCAACAGTCTGAAAGGGGCAATATTTGCCCCTTTTAAAACCTATATAAATAAATTAGTATCTGATTTTTCCGCTTCTGCTAAGAAGGAAGCTACTCCTCCAATTTCGATTCCATCGATCAATTCTTCCCTTTTTATTCCCATAACATCCATAGACATTGAACAAGCAACAAGTTTTACGCCGTTTTTCTTTGCCTGTTCAATAAGCTCCTCTAAAGATGCAATATTTTTCTTTTGCATAATACCTCTTATTAGTTTTGCTCCAATTCCGCCCATATTCATCTTTGATAAACCAAGTTTCTTGCTACCCTGAGGCATCATCTTTGCAAACATTCTTTCAATGAAGCTTTTATCAACTTTAGGAGCTACATCTTTTCTCAATATATTTAATCCCCAGAAGGTAAAGAACATCGTTACAGGTCTTCCCATAGCTGCTGCACCATTTGCAATAATGAATGAAGCTATAGCCTTATCTAAATCTCCGCTAAAAACTATTATGCTCTTTCCATTTCTCAATTCATTTGAAGAACAGCTTACAGCTTGTGCTTTCCCCTTTCTAATAAAGGCTACATAAGAGCCTTGCGTCCTATCAACCTTAATTAAGGTATTGCCTGTTCTTTCACACCATGCTTTAATATCGTTTGAAAAGGCTGGATCAGTAACATGAACTTCCAGAACTTCTCCTTCCTTTATCTTTTCAATTTCATTTTTAACCTTCATAATTGGGCCAGGGCATTGAAGTCCGCAAGCGTCGACCTTAATAACGTTTTCTTTTAATTCAGTTTTTTTTTCATCTTCCTCTATTTTTGTCATCTCATCGTTTAACTTTATACCTTCACCATATTTTTTCCTAGATGCTTGATAAATATCATATCCTCCACTTAAATTATAAACATCGTATCCATGTTGTAAAAGGATTCTATATGCTATATACCCTCTTAATCCTACTTTACAATATACAATTATCTTTTTATCCTTTGGCACTTCCTGTAATCTGCCTCTTAATTCGTCTACAGGAATATTTACTGCTCCTTCTATGTGACCTGTTTCATATTCAAGATCTGTTCTAACATCTACAATAAAATATTTATTTTTATCTAATTTATCAATTTCATCCCAATGGACGATTTTCATATCCCCCTTAAGAATATTTGCTGCAGTAAATCCCGCCATATTTACAGGATCCTTTGCTGAAGAATAGGGTGGAGCGTAAGCTAATTCTAATTCTTCTAAATCATAAACGGTTAAACCATGTCTTATTGCTGTAGCTATAACATCTATTCTTTTATCTACTCCGTCCCGTCCAACTACTTGAGCACCTAAAACTTTTCCATCTTCAGGTGAGAATAGCAACTTTATTGTCATTGTAAATGCACCTGGATAATAACCTGCATGGGATCCTGAATGAGTATAGGATTTTAAGTAAGGGATTCCCATTCTCTTTAATGTTTTTTCATTTGCTCCAGTTGAAGCAGCCGTCATATCAAAAACCTTTAAAATCGAAGTTCCTTGTGTTGCTGTATATTTTACATTTCTACCACAAATATTATCAGCTGCTATTCTTCCTTGCTTGTTTGCTGGTCCAGCTAGCGGAACTAATGTCCATACACCAGTTACTAAATCCTTTACTTCTATTGCATCCCCAACGGCATAAATATAAGGGTCGCTTGTTCTTAAATACTCATCAACCTTTATACCGCCTCTTTCTCCAATCTCAAGCCCAGCTTCCTTTGCAAGCTTAGTCTCTGGTCTTACACCTATTGCAAGTATTACCATATCTGCCTCTAGGGCCTTTCCACTTTTTAATGAAACTATTAGTCTTCCTTCACCTTCAAATTTTTCTACTCCATCCGAAGTTATAACCTCAACTCCATGATCATTCATTTCCTTTTCAAGTATCCTTGCCATTTCAATATCAAAAGGTCCTAATATTTGGTCCATGGCTTCAACAAGAGTAACTTCTAAACCTGCGTCTTTTAGATTTTCCGCCATCTCAACACCGATGAAACCTCCACCTATTACAACAGCCTTCTTCGGAGATTTTTCGTTTATATAGGATTTTATCCTATCAACATCAGCCATATTTCTTAATGTAAATATGTTGCTCTTTTCAACTCCTGGGATTGGTGGCACAAAGGGAGCAGCACCAGGTGAAAGAATTAAATAATCATACTTTTCCCTGTATGTTTTTCCCTCAGATACAACTTCAACTGCCTTTGTATCTCTAAATATTCTCGTTACTTCACTTCTTACTCTAATATCAATATTAAATCTTTTTTCCATTCCTTCTTCTGTTTGAACAAGCAAGTTTTGTCTTTCTTTTATAGTGCCTCCTATATAGTATGGCAATCCACAATTTGCAAAGGATATATAGTCTCCTCTCTCAAACATAATTATTTCAATATTTTCATCTAATCTCCTAAGTCTTGCTGCTGCACTAGCGCCTCCTGCTACTCCTCCAACTATTATAACTTTCTTATTCATTTTATCCTCTCCTTGTTAAAAATTTAATTTTTTAACATATAATAATTATATTATAATGATATAATAACCTTATACAATTGTCAATATACCTTACTATGGTAGTGTAATTTATAATAACTAGTTTGATTGAGAAAGCGTCCTTACTTGTGACTTTAGTCATGAGTAAGGACGCTCTAATAATAACATATATTATTTGTGTATCATAACTTATATTAGTTAAAAGTTTGTTTTGTGTAACAACATATGTTACAATAATTATGAGGTGAAAGTATGGAAAAAGCTTTTAAATTTAGGCTTTATCCTAATAAACAACAAATAGAGCTTATAAATAAAACCTTTGGTTGTGTTAGATTTGTATATAACTATTATCTTGCAAAACGAGAAGAAATATATAAAACTCAAGGTATAACATTTAATTATAAGGATTGCTCAGCTGACTTAACTAAACTTAAACAAACTAATACATGGCTAAAAGAAGCAGATAAGTTTGCACTTCAAAATTCGCTCAAAGACTTAGACAAAGCATTTAAGAATTTTTTTGAAGGTAGAGCAAATTATCCAAAGTTTAAGTCAAAGAAATGTAAATATCAAAGCTATAGAACAACATTTACAAATAACAACATTGAAATTAAAGGAAACAAAATCAAACTACCCAAATTAGGCTGGGTAAAGTTTGTAAAATCAATGGAAGTAGAGGGTAAAATACTAAATGCAACTATAAGTAGAACTCCAACAGGGAAATATTTTGTTTCAATTTGTTGTAGGATAGAAAAAACTATAGAAAAGTCTAAAACTAACAAAGTAATAGGTATAGATTTAGGAGTAAAGCATTTTCTGATAGATAGTGAAGGTAACAAAATATCCAATCCTAAATATCTTATAAAGTTAGAAAAAAGACTTATTAAGGAACAAAGGAAGCTTTCTAAAAAACAATTAGGTAGTAGTAACTATAAAAAACAAGCTAAGAAAGTAGCCAAAATACATGAGAAGATAAGAAACCAAAGGGAAGATTTTTTGCAAAAGCTGTCCTCTAAAATTATAAACGAAAACCAAGTTATAATTTTGGAGGACTTAAAGGTTAAGAATATGTTAAGAAATAACAAACTATCAAAGTCCATATCAGATGTAGCATGGTCAAAATTTGTAAACATGCTTGAATATAAAGCATTATGGTATGGAAGAACAATAGTAAAAATAGATATGTTTTATCCATCAAGTCAAATATGTAATGTATGTGGTTATAAAAATGAAGAAGTAAAAGACTTAAACGTAAGGGAGTGGGAATGTCCAATATGTAGAATAGTTCACGATAGAGATGTAAATGCAAGTAAAAATATATTAAAAGAAGGGAAAAGGATATTAGGTATAGCATAAGTAAAAACATTAGGGTAGGGACTACCCGAATTAACGCCTGTGGAGATAGTAGGTAAAAAGGTCAATGAAGCAGGAATCCCGCGACTTTAGTCGTGGGAGGTTCAAAAACTATTTTAAATTATGTATAATTTTATATATACTTTTTCCAAAGCGAGGTGTTGATATGCTAGACAATATTAAGGCAGTAATATTTGATCTTGATGGCACTTTAATAGATTCTCTATGGGTATGGAAGCAAGTAGATATAGAGTATCTTAAAAAACATGGCATTACTCCACCCCCTGACTTACAAAAACATATAGAGGGTTTAAGTTTTATTGATACTGCACTGTATTTTAAAGAAAATTTTGGTATTAAAGATTCTATAGAAGAAATTATGTCAGAATGGCATAAAATGGTATCTGAATACTATTCATCTGTAATTGAAGTTAAAAAGGGCGTCAAGGAATTTTTGGAATATCTTAAATCAAATAATATAAAGATAGGTATTGCCACCAGCAACTCCCATGAACTTGTTGAAAGAGTATTAAAGCGTAACAATATACTTAAATATTTTGAAGTAATCGTTACAACTGAAGAGGTTTCTAATTCAAAAACTGAGCCCCATGTTTTTCTTGAAGTTGCAAAACGTCTAAATGTTCAACCAGATGAGTGCCTTGTTTTTGAGGATACAATTTCTGGCGCTATTGGAGCAAAAAAGGCAGGAATGAAGGTAATAGGAGTGTTCGATGAATATGGAAGCTGCACACCTGAAGAATTTGAAGACTATGTTGAACATATTATCCATGATTTTGAATACATAATAAACAATTATTGTAAATAAAGCACGCCCTCAGCGTGCTTTTAAATTCTTACATATTTTTCTAAATACGGATTAATGCAAAATCTTTTCTTTAAATCCTCATATTTTTTCCATGCAAATTCATCCTTATCTTTAAGCTTTAAAGCTCTTATCAAGAGATTTTTAGGGGTTTCAAGGGGTGATATGTATTCTACAATTGATACTTTATATCCAGCAGCTTCTAAAAGTAATCCTCTTATTCCATCAGTTAATAAGTCAGAAAATCTTGCCTTTAAAATTCCATGTTTAAAAATTTCCCCTAAATCATCGAATTTTATCTGTTCAAGCAATTCCCGATGACAGCATGGAACAGCAAAAATTGCCTTTGCATTAAAATTAATAGCAGCTCCAAGTGCCATATCAGTTGCAATATCACAGGCATGAAGGCTTATTACAATATCTATTCTTCGATCTGGGTTATAATTTTTTATATTATCCTTTATAAACATCATATTTTTATATCCTAATTCCTTTGCAATCTTCTTAGAATTTTCAATAACAACCTCAGATGTATCAATGCCAATAAAGAAGCAATTCTTTTTCTTTTTTTCTTTGATATAGTAATTTAATACAAAGGTTAAATATGATTTTCCACAGGCACAATCAAGAACATTTATTGTATCATAATCCTGAAATTCATCGATATATGAATCAATTAGTTCCACAAAATGGTCGATTTGATTGTATTTCCTTATCATGTCGTTCTTTAGCTTCCCATCCTTTGTTAAAATACCTATTGCCTTTAATAAATCATCTGCTTCTCCAATTTTTATATAATAGCTTCTTTTTAAGTTTATTCCCGTCCTTTCATGCCCATCATAATCCTCTAATGCCTCTTCATCGATATTTTTAATTTTAACATTTTTATTATCGGCAGATAAAATAGTTGTTTTTCCTCTTTCTAATAATCTTAATTCTAATGAATCATATTTTATTGATTCGTCCGCTATGAAATTTCTTAAGTCATTTAATTTGATATTTAAATTTTGTCCATTATAACAAAGCATATTCTTATCAATATCGTAAACTCCCTTAAATTCTTTTCCTCCGGATTTGAATGTAAAATCTATTCCTTTGATGAAATCCGAGTTTTCCTCAGCTCTAATAATAATTGCCGAGAGCATAAATTTTATTTTTTCACATGTTTGTTTGTTCATTAGTATCACTCCCTGCATCTCTTTTTAATTTAAATAACGTTTAATAATTATAGCAAAAAATTATATGGGGGGGAATTCCCCCCATCTATATTAAACGGCCAAATATTCAACTTCAACATTAAATTCTTTGTCCTTAGGTGCACGTATACCAAGAATAAAGTTAATGCCGTATTTTTCCTCAGCAAATTTAAGAGTTTTAATAAAATGCTCAATTTGCTCAAAATTGTCCTTAAATATGTTGTTTACATTATCGATAAAAATCGTATCGATATCATAATCCTCTGAAATTATACCAAAGACAAAGCCAATAAAGGAATCGATGGAAGAAATGGGAAATTGAGAAGAATCAACTAGTCTTATATGAGAGTTTAAATCAAACATATGCTCTGAATTGTTGCTGATATAAACAATATGGCCCTTTGAATTTGAAACCATTTCATTTGCCAATGAAATGAGTTTCTTTGTCTTGCCGGCACCCTTTTCGCCGGTGATAACTTGAACCATTTTTATCACCTCATTTATTTTTATTGTTAAAATAATCATACTATATTCAGAAAATTTTTTCAATTTTTATTTTTCCGTAAATTTGACCTTCAAATCTATTATTTGTTTAAATTTTACTTTTATACGTAATTTTTATCAAAAAAATAGACCTTAGCAAAAATTGCTAAGGTCATTCACCATTAACAATATGAAATTGAATTCCCGGAAGCAAACTTTTAAGCTCTATTATAATACTATTATTTCGATAATCCAAAGGCGAAGAACCCAACACAATATCAGATACATTATTTGTTCTTGCGAATTCTGCAATAGTCTTTGCAATTAAATTTGATCTTAATACAATCATAGAAGCTCCATATTCCTTTGATATATCAAACAAATATTCTAGCGCATCATCTTGAAAGGGATTGTTTAAAAAATTATCGCCTTCTTTAGCTACGTGTATAACATAAAGTTCGGAATTTTCATTGTTTCTTTTTAACTCAGCACCTTTTTTAATAAGTCTTTCACAGGTTTTTTGTTGTGTAACACATACTAAAATATTTTGTATATTATTCACCAATAATTCCCCTTTCTGGGTATATTATTCTATATATATAATATCACATTTTACATTTTAAGGAAAGAACATTAATCCTCTTTTATAATTTCATCCAATTTTATTTTTCCCAAGGTTGATAACTTTAACCCTATTATATCTTTTTGGTATGCTACACCAGATTGTGGATGATATAAGAATATCCATGGAGCATCGTCAACTATTATTTTTTGAATTTCCTTATATATCTCTAAGCGCTTTTGAGGATTTATCATTTCTCTTGCTTCCTTCATTAATCTTACAACTTCTTTATTATCATATCCTGAAAAATTAGTAACATTATCTATATTAAACAAAGGCTCTAAATAATTATCAGGGTCTCCTGTATCCGCAATCCAACCGCTAATGAAAATATGACACTTTGCTATTGTTTGAGGTTTTAAATATTCTTCCCTTGGGACTTTATTTATCTCACACTTAAATCCAATCTTTTCAAGATCTTCTTTTATCATTTCGGCAATCATTTCGTAAGTGCTATTTCCTGTTCCTATTCTTGTTTGAATAATTATTGTTTCTCCTTTTAGGTTCTTACCCACCAACAGTTCTCTAGCTTTGGAAGGATTATAGCTATAGCCCATCAAATAGGAATTATCTATCATACCTGGCGGGATTGGTCCTTTCGATTCTTCCGCCATACCCTTCATCAAGGTATCTATTATTCGTTTTTTATCTATTGCATAATTTATAGCCTTTCTTACTTCTTTATCCGCTATAAGAGTAGATTTTGATCTTAAATTAAAACCTGCATAAGTAGTCGAAAGCATGTTTTGCATAATAATGTTCGATACATTATATTCTTTTAACTTTTCTAAAGTAGCTTTGTCTTCAAAATATATAAAATCGAACTTTTTATTTTTAAAGCCTTCAGCAATATCATTATCTTCAAATGAATATTCAACTATATCTACGTATGGGGCCCCTCCAAAATAATCCTTAAACGCCTTTAATAAACATCTTCCCTCGTCAATATAATCAATATAATATGGGCCACAGCCAACTATTTTCCCTTTGCTGAGCTCTTCAGTAGCAATAACAGCGCATGCGGTTTGAGCAAGGTTTAATAAGAATCCAGTATAAGGTGATTTAAGTTTTATTGACAATCTATACTTATCTAAAACCTTTATGCCCCTTACTTCCCTCGACATCCCTTTTTGATACTCATCACTACCTTCTATTAAAGATAAAAACCATGCATTTGGCGAATCTAACTCTGGACTTAAAAGCCTTTCAAAGGATTTCTTTACATCTTCAGCCGTAATTTCCCTTCCATTGTGGAACTTAGCACCTTTTCTTAAGTTGAAAACCCACGTTTTATTATCTTCCTCAACGTTCCAACTCTTTGCTATTCCAGGGAATACCTCAGTTGAATTACCTTGTATTAATAATCCCGCATGAACATTTGAAAGAATCCTTGCTGTTGCAGAATCAAAGGACATAGCAGGATCCAAATTATCAGGCTTTGCATGTAAATTAGTTTTTAAAATTACATCATTATAAAAGCTATCATTAACTCTTTTAACTAAAGAGTTACTAATTAATTTTAAATCCTTAGATGTTTCATAAAGTGCATCTATGGAATTTTTTGTATAACCTGCATTTAAAAGGGCATATTCTGTTTTTTTCATGAGGTTTTGTGAGTTTTCGTTTAATATATTTGTCGCTTCAATGACTTTTTCGAAACTTTCAACCTGCTTTGATATACCTTGATTTATTTCATCAGCAGCGGTAACTGTAGTTTTAACAGCTTCAATTATTTTATCGAATACCGACTTAGTATCATCAGCAATGCTAACCCCAAGATCAACCATTTCTTTACTTTTTATCATAGCATCTTTCGTTTTGTTGATAGTTTCATTTATTTCTCTTATTGTTTGGGATATCTTTTCTGCAGATTCACTACTTCTTTGTGCTAATTTTTTAACTTCAGACGCTACTACAGCAAATCCCCTACCTACTTCGCCAGCCCTTGCAGCTTCTATTGATGCATTAAGGGATAATAAATTCGTTTGTTCTGATATTTCTTTTATAATGTCAAGCATTTCATTTATTTTTACAGCTTTTTGACTTAATACATTAACTATACTTACTATCTCTTCCACTGAACTTTCTATTCCTCTTATTGCATTAACTGATTTGTCAACAGCTAATGAACCTTCCTTGGCTACGTCTAATGTTTCAAAGGCAGTTTCCTTAGACTGAGATGTGTTGGCAAAAACCTGCTGCGCAACTGCAGAATAACTATTTATCTCATCCAAGACATTGTTTAATGCTTCAAGATTATGTTCTACATTGCCATATATACCATTTATTGTATCTATAAGATTTTGAGTTGCAAATTCCATCTCTTCTATTCTATTTATCATTCTTTCCACTAATTTATCTTCATTTTTAAGTCCACGTTTTACATTTTCATCAAATAACTGCTTTTCTACTTTTTCATCTAATGTAACAGATATTTCATCCTTCTTGTTTTTTCGAAAAATGTTTATCATCTTCTCACCCTTTTCGTCAAAATTTCAGCAAATATTCAGCAAATATACTACAATAAGATTATATTATATCTATAAGAAATATTCAATTTTTTACACAAAATCGATGCAATATTTATTGAAAAAGATGCCGATGTATTATAACATAATTTATAATCAAGCATGTTGTCTACAAATAAGGCCATCAATTCATATAATAATATAAAAGATATAAAGGGTGACTAAAGTGGATTTTCAAAAACTTTTATCTCTAATTTCAAAGGAAGAAGGATTAAAATTAGATTTTAAAGAAAAATTAAATATCGATACCGAATCGGGCAAAAAAGAACTTGCAAAGGACATATGTGCAATTGCCAACTCAAAGGGTGGTCGAGGATATTTAATATTTGGTATAGAAGATAAAAGCAAAAAAATTATTGGTATTAACAAAGATTTATTTAGTGAAGAAAAAATACAACAAATAGTTTCTACGCGAATAGAGCCACCAGTTCCTGTATCAGTAGATAAAATAGATATCGCTGGAAAAACAATAGGTATCATAACTATCTACAATACAGAGCAAAAGCCATTTCAATTAAGGGAAACAGGGGCATTTTATATAAGAAGAGGCTCAACTACTGACTATATGAGAAAGGAAGAAATAGCCTCTATTTTGCATTATACAGGTCTCTTCCACATAGAACAAATTCCTATAATTAAAGCTAATTTAAAGGATATTGATCTTAACAAAGTCGATGACTTTTTTAAAATGGCTGGTATAAATCATTCTGTTGATAATCATCTTCTTATATCTGCTGGTTTTGCCATTAAAGAAAAAGATAATAATGAAATTCATCCTTCCCTTGGTGCTATGCTTCTCTTTGGTAAACATCCAGATATCTTCTTGCCACATGCCATTATACTTATTCATAACTATATAAATAATGAATTTCCTAAACTTCATATTTCAAAAGGAACGATAATCGACATGCTTGATGACGCAATCCAGTTTATAAATAAAGTTATACCTTATAATTCACTGGTAAAATCTGCTATCCAAGAACATATTGGTAAAGCAATTATTTACAGAGACTATTTTTGTATCAACAGGTTCATTGAAGTTTATATTAAGAATAACAAAATCGAAATAGTCAATCCCGGCGCTGCTTTAAAAGCAAACAATGATAAATATGTAAAACGCAATTTATGGTTATATTCTAAAATTATTACTCTTGATAAAGATAAGAAATTTTTTAATAAAGAATATAACAAACAAGAGTTTGAAAAACACTATTCTAAAATCAAATATTATAATATCCCCTCTGAAAACTTATATAAAGTAATAATTCCATTAGAAGATAAAATTTAAAACTGGATTGCTTATAAAAGCAACCCAGCAATTGCAGCATTTAAAAGTCCTACTAATGTTCCACCTATAAGAGCTTTAATCCCTAATTTAGCTATATCAGAACGTCTATCTGGTGCAAGCCCTCCAATACCGCCAATTTGTATAGCTATTGAACTAATATTGGCAAAACCACAAAGGGCATAAGTTAAGAGAGTTATTGTTCTTTGTTGTAAAATTCCACCCTTAATTAAGTTTGATAAATTAGCAAAGGCAAAAAATTCATTGATAACTATTTTTTGTCCTAATAGACTACCTGCATTAATAACATCTTTAAGCGGAACTCCAATTATAAATGTTACTGGAGCAAATAGTCTTCCTAAAATCCATTCAAGGCTAAAATCACGAATGCCTACTAAATAGCCAACTTTTGCAATGAGATAATTTATCAAATATATAAGTGCTATAAAGGCTATTAGCATCGCCCCTACGTTGAGACTCAGTTGTAACCCTTCCGATGCACCACGTGCTGCAGCATCAATTACATTTGCATCCACTTTTTCAAATTCAATATTTACTTTGCCTTTGGTTTTAGGTTCTTCAGTTTCAGGAAGCATTATTTTTGATATCATTAAACTTGCTGGTGCTGCCATTAAACTTGCAGCTATCAAATGGCCAGCATCAATCCCCATTGCTATATATCCAGCCATAACACCTCCAGCAACAGTTGCCATACCGCCAACCATAATAGTTAATAATTCTGATCTTGTCATATCATTTACATAAGGTTTTATCAAAAGTGGAGCTTCTGTTTGACCTAAAAATATATTAGCTGTATTTGACAGAGATTCAGCCCCTGAAGTTCCAAGAATTTTTAACATAATTTTAGCTAGAAAAGATACTACAGCCTGCATAATTCCTAAATAATATAAAATACTCATAAGTGCGGAGAAAAATATAATAGTAGGCAATATTTGAAGTGCAAATATAACTCCAAACTTATTTGAATCGATTAAATCCCCGAACAAAAATGTAGTTCCAAACTTTGTAAAATCCAAAAGTTTTGTAACTCCCCTACTTATTATATTAAAAATTCTTTGTCCAACAGACCACTTAAGAACTATAAGAGCAAAAATAAACTGGATAGTTATTCCCTTTGCAACTAAAACCCAATTAACTTTTTTCTTGTTCTCAGATAATAAAAATGCGATTCCTAGAATAACTGCTATTCCCAATAAGCTAATCAGTTTCTCCATAATAATCTCCTTTCATTTCTTATTATTGCAGCAAAATTAAATTTAATACAAAATGTCAAACAATGCAATATAAATGAAAATAGTTCTAAATTTAAAATAGTTTTAAATTGTATATTAATTAAAAACAATTAAACAAAACAAAAAAGCCATAATTTTAGACCTTTAGCAAGTCTAAAATATGGCTTTTAACTTATTTTAAAATTATTCAATTCCTGATTTTTTGTAAATCTCATTTATTTGCATCTCATGATGGGAGACTATTAAATTTAATTTATCCTCCATGTATTCATAATCATCTTTAAATTCAAATTTTATAAGCCAAGTTGGATTATACTCTTCAACCTCTTTAATCTCAAACCCAAAATTTTCAAATAATTCCATATCGTATAAATCAAATATTTCGTTATATTGTTCATCTGTTACATCCCTATCAGTTGATAAGTAGATATAACAAATATCATTTTCTACATAAGCCTTAGTAATGAATTGTAATCCCGTCTCAACTTCATAACTTCCAAGTTCTTCAGCCAAAATATTATTTTCCCTTTTATAAAGGACTAGTGCCCTTCCTTCCATAGGATCACTCCTTAAAATTTTAATCTTTCTAGAATGTAGTTCTTAACTTCATTTATTGGAATTCTAACCTGCTGCATTGTATCTCTATCTCTTATTGTAACCATATTATCACTAACTGAATCAAAGTCGTATGTTATGCAGAAGGGTGTTCCTATCTCATCTTGTCTTCTGTAACGCTTTCCTATGCTACCTGTCTCATCATAATCAATCATAAATTCCTTTGACAAATCTTCATAAACCTTTCTTGCACCATCAGCTAATTTTTTAGAAAGTGGAAGAACAGCAGCTTTAAATGGCGCAAGGGCTGGATGGAATCTTAAAACTGTTCTTACATCGCCATCTTCCAATGTTTCTTCATCATAAGCATCAATTAAGAAGGCAAGCAGAACCCTATCAGCTCCAACTGATGGTTCAATACAATATGGGACAATTTTCTCATTAGTTTCAGGATCAAAGTAAACCAAATCTTCACCTGAATGTTCTATGTGCTGCTTTAAGTCAAAATCAGTTCTGTCTGCAATGCCCCAAAGTTCTCCCCAGCCAAATGGGAATTTGTATTCTATATCAGTAGTAGCATTGCTGTAATGGGAAAGCTCTTCCTTCTCATGATCTCTTAATCTTATATTTTCTTCCTTAATTCCAAGGCTTAAAAGCCAATTTTTACAGAAGTTTTTCCAGTAATTAAACCATTCTAAATCCTCACCGGGCTTGCAGAAAAATTCAAGCTCCATTTGTTCAAATTCCCTTGTTCTAAATATAAAATTACCCGGTGTTATTTCATTTCTAAAGGATTTACCAATTTGGCCTATTCCAAATGGAAGCTTTTTTCTTGTAGTTCTTAATACGTTTTTAAAATTAACAAATATTCCCTGTGCAGTTTCAGGTCTTAAATAAACTAAAGCCTTTGAGTCTTCAGTTACTCCTTGATATGTTTTAAACATTAAATTAAACTGCCTTATATCTGTCCAATTGAAAGCTCCGCAGTCTGGGCACTTTATCTCATGTTCCCTTATGTAATCCATCATCTTTTCATTGCTCCATCCGCTAACATGGGGTTCTAAGCCGTTATTTGTCATATAATCCTCTATAAGTTTATCTGCCCTAAATCTTGATTTACAGCTTTTACAATCCATTAAAGGATCGCTAAATCCTCCAACATGTCCTGATGCTACCCAAACCTGTGGATTCATTAAAATAGCACAGTCAACACCAACATTATATGGGGATTCTTGAATAAACTTTTTCCACCATGCTTTTTTAATATTATTTTTAAGCTCAACTCCTAGAGGACCATAATCCCAAGTATTCGCAAGACCGCCATAGATCTCAGAACCAGGAAATATAAATCCCCTACTCTTACATAGTGCAACTATTTTATCCATAGTTTTCTCTACTGCCATATTATGCCCTCCTTTTAATAAATTCGCAATATAAAAAGCCCTTCATCCCGCAAGGGACGAAAGGCTTAGCTTCCGCGGTTCCACCCTAATTGGTCGTATGACCCACCTCGTTTTAATTACTCCAGGGCGCCCTTCGTTGAAACTCAATGCCAGTCTTCCACCCCCACCGGCTCGCTATGATTGAGGCTATCAACTACTCCTCCCCTTCATTGTATAAATATTTACTTTTAATTGTTATGATAACAAATTATAAAAATTTGTCAAGGTTTTCTACCGCATCCATTACATTTTGAACATCCTTTATTATACTTTGGATATCCTTTAATGACAAATCCTTCCTTTGGTTTAAAAATATAATCTATTTCTAGTTCATTATGATATTTATTCAGTTCTTCATCTATAACTAACTTAATTGGTCCAACGATTTTATGGATTTTTTCGTTATTATCCCCAAAAGCCAAACCATATTTTATAGAATTACACATAACTCTATCAATATAAATATTTATCACAGTGTCTTTATTATTATTTTTTGCGTTTTCTATCATTTTTTTCATCGCTATATCCGTAATTTTTATTAACACTTCTATCACCTTCCATAGTTTATATCTTTATTTTATACCTAAAGGATGTTATAATTCAAATAAATATTTATAGGAAGGTGATATTTTGCTAAGAATTTGGGGTAAAGTTATAAAAAATAATAAGATTATAATGCATGAAGAAGCTATAAATAATGAAAATATAAGTTATCAAGAGCAGCTTAAAAAATGTATAGCAGAAATAGCTCAAAAACTTGATATTCAAAAACCATATTGGCTTCCACATAATCTTGAAGAATTTAATAAACTTAAAAAAACAATTTTCACACAGGATAACTTTATAGAAGAAATCAATTTTGACAAGTTCGAAATAATCGTATTAGAGGAATAACCCCAAGGTATCCCTTGGGGCTATTATCTTCCTAATCTTTCTTCAAGTCTTTTTCTTTCCTCCTCATATCCTGGTTTTCCTAAAAGAGCAAACATGTTCTTTTTATAAGCCTCAACTCCAGGTTGATCGAAAGGATTTACTCCTAACATATAGCCGCTAATTCCACATGCCTTTTCAAACATATAAACAAGCTTTCCAAAATAATAGGGAGTTAACTCTGGAATATTTATTATTATATTCGGAACATTTCCATCTGTATGGGCAAGAACAGTTCCTTCAAAGGCCTTTTTATTAACAAAATCCATTGTTTTGCCAGCTAAGAAATTAAGACCGTCTATATTATCCTTATCTTCCTTAATCTCAACATCGTATCTTGGTTTTTCAACATTTAAAACTGTTTCAAATATATGTCTTAAACCATCTTGAATATACTGTCCCATAGAATGAAGATCTGTTGTAAAATCAACTGAAGCAGGATAAATTCCCTTTCCGTCCTTACCTTCACTTTCTCCAAAGAGCTGTTTCCACCATTCTGCAAAATAATGTAATCCTGGTTCATAGTTGGCCATTATTTCAACTGTCTTTCCCTTTCTATATAGAGCATTTCTTATTGCAGCATAAAGATAGGCTGGGTTATTAATGACATCTAAGTTTGAATATTCCTTCGTTCCGTCCAAGGCACCCTGCATCATTTCCCTTATATCAACTCCGCTTACCGCAATTGGAAGTAATCCAACCGCTGTTAAAACAGAATATCTTCCTCCTACATCATCTGGAATTATAAAGGTTTCATAGCCTTCCTCTTCGGCAAGTTTTCTAAGGGCACCCTTTGCTTTATCGGTTGTTGCGTATATTCTTTCCTTTGCACCTTCTTTGCCATATTTATTTTCCATATATTCTTTAAATATTCTAAAAGCAATTGCAGGCTCTGTAGTTGTTCCTGATTTTGATATTACATTAACAGATATTTCCTTACCTTCTAATACATCAAGTAAATCACGCATATACACAGGGCTTATGTTGTTTCCAACAAAATATATTTCAGGAGTTTTTCTTTTATTTTTAGGAAGGACATTATAGAAGGTATGATTTAACATCTCAATAGCTGCCCTAGCTCCTAAGTATGAACCACCTATTCCTATAACAACAAGGGCATCAGAATTTGTCTTTATCCTTTCTGCAGCATTAATAATCCTATCAAATTCTTCTTTATCATAATCTTTAGGTAACGTAACCCAACCTAAAAAGTCACTTCCAGAACCAGTTTTATTATGTAACTTCTCATGTGCATCCCTTATTTGCCCCTCTAAACCTTTAATCTCTTCCATGTTAACAAAACCTAAAACTTTCGAATAGTCTAGAGTTATGTTTGCCATAATTATTACCTCCATTAGCAAAATTTATATTAAATTTTATAACATTACCTTCAATAATTCAACGACAAATTGTCCAATATTCTTTGTTGATATACAATAAATCGATATATTACCTTTAGTATGAACTCTACTTATCTAGTTTTATACTTAATAAAATTAGAGCTAATAGTAAAGTCTATTAGCTCCTTTCATATTTTCCTTTAAGCTCTCTAAAAAATTTAAGGTGCAATTTTTCATCTTCTATAATTCTGTTCAATAACTCCACAATGTATTTATCCTTTATTAATATCTTATGATTCTCGTATTGTTTAATGGCATCAAGCTCAGACTGTATATCTATATCTATCATCTTATTAATATTTGTTGAGTAGTCAATAAGTTTTGAATTCCAAGGATAATAAAGCCCCATATGCGGGATAGCATACATCGGTTTTAAGCCTAATAATTTAATTGTTTCTCCAAGAAGTTCTAAGTGTTTCATTTCAATAACCGCTATCCCTGCCACCGCTTCAGCATAATCCTCATATTTTCCATCAGATATTAAATGTTGATAAACATAAAGTAATGTTGCAGAAAGTTCGCTAACAAGGCCTGAATAGTCAAGCAGCAGTAAATTTGCATAATTAATACTTTTCTTTTCAACCTTAGGTTCTGGATAATTGATATTAACAGAAAATTTTGCTGCCTTTTTTACATCCCCCGGCATATTATCCTCTAAAAAGAGTATTACAATTAAATAATATGAAACCAAAAGAAATTTGCTACAAAAATTTTATTCTAAATTATTTGGCACTAAATATTTAAGTATATCAATTGCGGCCTTTATATCCCTTTTATCAGCCATTTCACTATGGGAATGAACATATCTTGTAGGAATTGATATTACTCCTGTTGGAACTCCCGTTTTAGTAGTAAAAATTTCTGCAGCATCTGTTGTTCCCATCTCTAATATTTCAAATTGATATTTAACATTATTTTCCTCTGCAACCCTAACAAGAAGATCTTTTACCTTAGGATGAACTATAAATGCCCTATCCATTATTTTTATTGCTGCACCTTCTCCTAATTTAACAGCCATTTTATTACAATTCGGTGTGTCTCCAGTTGCAGTAACATCAACAGCTATAGCAAGATCAGGCTCAATTCTAAAGGCAGAAACCTTAGCTCCCCTTAACCCAACCTCCTCTTGAGTTGTAAATACAAAATAAATATCATTTTCACTATCCTTAATCTGTTTTGCTACTTCTAATAAAACATAGCACCCTAATCTGTCGTCAAAGGCAGCACCAACTACTCTGTCGCCAAAATCTTGAAAATCCGACTTAAATACTCCAAAGTCCCCTATTTGAACCTTTTGGCTTGCCTCATCTCTTGTAGATGCTCCAATATCTATGTAAAGTTCCTTAAGTGTAAGTTCCTTAATATCTGCCTTTTGTTCCTTTGATATAATTCCTTCAACTCCATTTTTAAATATAACCCTCTTATATAAAAGGGAATATGGATTTAATCCTCCTATGTTAGAAAATCTCAAAAATCCATTTTCATCAATAAAGGTTACCATAATTCCGATTTGGTCCATATGGGCAGCAAGCATAACCTTCTTACTTCCCTTACCCTTTTTCATAGCAATGACATTGCCTAAAGCATCCTTTTGAACCTCATCAACATAATCCTTTATTTGCTCTATTATAAAATCAGCAACCAAATCTTCTCTTCCCGATGGGCCATATATTGAAACTAAATCCCTTAATAATTCCATCATAACTCCTCCTCTTCTAGACTTTCTAAAACTTTTTTAGTTAATTTTAAAGTATTTTCATAGTCTTCCTTATGAATCATGCTTATGGGTGAGTGTATATATCTTGTAGGAACAGAGATGCTTGCAGTTTTACAGCCAGTTTTTGCTTTATGAATAGCGCCTGCATCATTTCCGCCCACCGTTCCTCTTCTCAGTTGATAGGGTATTTTATTTTCTTCTGCTACTTTAATAATCAACTTAAGAAGTTTTTCATTAGCAATGGATGAGGAATCCATAACCGATAATGCCGGTCCCTTTCCTGTTTCTGTTACAAAATCCTTTTCATCCTTTACAAAATCAGCACAGGTCGTTCCTTCAATAGCAAGAGCAATCTCTGGTTCTATGCTGTATGCTGCAACCGTGGCCCCTCTGAGCCCTACTTCCTCCTGAACAGTAAATACACAATATAAATCTAAGTTATAATTCTCCTTTAATACATCAATTAAAACAGCACATCCTACTCTATCATCTAAAGCCTTTGCCTTTATGTATCTTCCCATATCTACATATTCACTTTCAAAGGTAGTATAATCACCAAGCTTAACATGCTTTAAAACCTCTTCCTTGCTTGTTGCACCAATATCGATAAACAAATCCTTTATATTTACTGGATTTGACCTTTCCCCTTCGTTTTGAAGGTGAATCGGTTTATATCCTATGATACCCTTTATTTTGCTTCTTCCAAATACAACCCTTTTTGATATTAAAATTCTAGGGTCTATTCCACCAACGGGTGAAAACTTAATTCTACCATCATCCTTAATTCCTGTTACAATAAATCCTACTTCATCCATATGGGCAGCAAGCATAACCCTTTTACCGTTACCCCTCTTATGAACTATTAAATTACCAAGCTTATCTATAAATACTTCTCCAAGATCCTTAACTTCTTCCTTAATAACTTCCCTTACTTCCTTTTCATAACCTGAAACACCAAAGGCATCTGTTAATTTTTTAAGCATAAATATCACCCCAATTCTTCAAAGAAGAAATAAACAAAGCTAATAGTCTTCCAGCTCTAACGATATCTTTATAATTTACAATTTCCGTAGATGTGTGCATATACTTTATAGGAACAGAAACTAAAAGAGTTGGAACACCTTCTCTTGTCACCTGAAGATTCCAAGTTTCTGTCCCTGTTCCTCCTGGTGCAACATCAATGGTATATGGTATACCATATTCATCAGCAAGTTTAATAAGTTTTTCAGAGAGCTCTGGGTGAATATTGGGTCCTATAGTAATTTCAACTCCCTTCCCACATTCAAGCTGAATATCAGGATTTGCATATTTATCTCCAAAGGTTACATCAACAACTATTCCAATATCAGGATTTACTTCATAGGTAGTTGTTTTAATCCCTAAAAGACCCCTTTCCTCTTGAGTTGTAGCTGCAAAATAAACATCAGCAGTATGTTTTATTTTATTCAATTCTTTGGCACATTCATAAAGTGCCATTATACCAACACGATTATCAAGGGCTTTTCCTGTAATGAAATCACCTAAAAGTTCCAACGACTCTTTCTTTATTGTAATGTAATCTCCAATTTTTACTAATTCTTTTAATTCATCCTTTGTCATCCCACAATCTATTACCATCTCATCCATTTTAATTGCCTTTTTTCTATCCTTTTCAGTTAAAACATGTGGTGGTTTTGCTCCAATTACTCCATATACATCCCTTAAGCCATGAATTATAACCTCTTGGGCAGGTAAAGTCTTTGAATCTACTCCACCAACATTTGTAAAAGAAACAAATCCACGTTCATCGATATCTGTAACCATAAGGCCTATTTCATCTACATGGGCAGTTATTAATATTTTTAATCTATCCTCCCCTTCTCCCCTTTTAATAGCTATAAAGTCTCCCATTTTCCCCTTTTTAATTTCATTTACATAGGGTTTAAATATACATTCCAAATCATCCTGCAATAAATATTCACTACCTGAAACCGCATTTAGATCACTTAATTTCTTTAATATCTCCTTTCCTTCCATCTTATCCCTCCTTTTCATTCACATTACTAATTTTAAACTATTTTAGTAGAAAGTTAAAGAATTTTCTAAAATATTTTTCATTTGACACTTATACCCCGTATAAGTATAATAAGTAATAGCTTATGTTACGAAGTTTTAACAAAAATAGTTGCTAAAGGGAGGGAAGTATATGAAAAAGAAAAGTCATCAGCACTGGTCATGGATAATATTAGCATCCTTCGTGATACTTGGTTATTTTTATCCTGTAATAGGGCTTTCAGGAATAATATGTATGATAATGCCTCCATTTCATGCTTTTTTAGGTAGAGGTAAAATTCATTGTTCCCATTATTGTCCTCGGGGTTCTTTATTAGGTAAATTTTTAAAATATGTATCGTTAAATAATCCACTTCCTAATGTTATGCGAACAAAAGGTGTAAAAAATATATTGTTACTCCTTATGCTTTCACTCTTAAGCCTATCTTTGTTCCATTCAAAGGGAAACATCCTCAAAATTTCCTTTTCAATTTATAGATTTATGACTCTTTCCCTTTTAGTAGGTATAACTCTTGGAACAATATTTAAGCCAAGAAGCTGGTGCCAGATTTGTCCAATGGGACACTTAAGCGACCTTGTAGATAAAGCAGTAAAAAATGGATTCCAAATATCAAAAAAATTAGAGGGAACAAATTAGTTCCCTCTTATATTTTTCCTCCTTTAACTCCTAAACTAGCCTTTTTAAGCAATGGAGTATCAAATACGTATATATTTTTATTATACTCTTGATTTCTCAAAATTGCATATTCTATGAGTTTATTAATTAAATCTTTAAACTTTAGCCCTGTTGGTTCCCAAAGATAGAAGGATATAGACCCTGGCATAGTATTTATTTCGTTTACATAAACCTTCATAGTGTCCTTTTCAACAAGAAAATCAATTCTTGAAATTCCTGAGCAGTCTAAAATTTTAAATACCTTTATAGCAAGGTCTTGAATTTCTTTAGTTTTATCTTCTGGAATTGGTGCAGGAATTCTCCTTGCTGCACTTTTCATACCTGAGTTTTTATTTCCCCTTAAATATTTATCCTCAAAACTCAAGAATTCCTGCCAAGATACAGGCTCCTCTAAAACTGATGCATTATATTCATTATCAAAGCCAATTACAGAGCAATTAATCTCCATTGGATTTTCAACAGCCTCTTCAATTATAATCTTTCTATCATAGTTTATTGCAATTTCTATTGCATTTATTAGCTCATCTCTATTTTTCGCCTTTGAAATACCTATACTTGAACCTAAATTTGCTGGTTTTACAAACATAGGATATTTTAGTTTATCTTCAAGATAATTTAAAACCCTTTCGCTGTCATTTACATAATCCCTTCTTAAAAACCATGTATAATTAACTATTGGAATATCGTTGGCTTTGAAAATATCCTTCATTATGATTTTATCCATTCCAACCGCAGAACCTAAAACTCCGCTTCCAACATAAGGAATATTACAAAGCTCTAAAAGGCCTTGCATTGTTCCATCTTCACCATGTGATCCATGTAATGCTGGAAAAACAACATCTATTTTTATTGGTTTGGGTGTTTTTTTAAACAAACCCTTTTCAGGATAAAACTTTAAATAAGGATTATAAGGAATAGGCTCAAGATAAACTTTTTTGGCCTTGCTAAGAAGAACATCTAAATTCTTATAATTTTTTATATCTAATAACTCATCCCCAGTATACCATTCGCCTTGTTTTGTAATAAAAAGCGGAACAACATTATATTTTTCCTTGTCGATATTTTCAGCCACCTGAAGGCCTGTTATAACAGAAACTTCATGTTCAACGCTTCTTCCTCCAAACATTATTAAAACATTTTTCTTAATCATCTCTATCCTCCTTAATTTTCATTATAATTATCAGGCAGATCGTTCTCAAATAATACGATATCTCCAACAACTACTATTTTACTTAATTCTTTTGTTGCTTCATCAAGACTATTTACAATGATAATCCTATCCTCTGGGAAGTTTTCCTCCTTTAAGCCATCAACTATAGGAATACTTCTTTTTCTTCCAACTAATATAGCATAGTCACAGGTTTTTGCAATTCTTTGGCCAAATTTTTTGTTTTCTTCATACTCAACTTCTCCAAGTTCAATCATTCCAGGAGTTACAATAATTTTTTTGCCTCCATCCATTTCAGAAAGTGCTTCAATGGCTAAGGCTGAACCTTCAGGATTTGAATTAAAGGCATCATCTATTACTGTAACTCCATTGTTAGTATCGAGGATTTGAAGCCTATGTGGAACCGGCTCTATTTTTTCAATCCCCCTCTTTATTTCTTCCTCAGAAAGACCAAGCTTTAGGGCGATTGCGACTCCTGCTAAAATATTATTAACATTATGTTTTCCTAAGAGTTTTGTTCTACATTCAAATTGCACTATTTTACCATCAACATCTCCATGAACAGTAAACTTTAAACCTTCCCTAGTATTTTTTATGTCTGTTGCATATACATTTATGCCTTCTTTTTTATTTGTTCCATATACATAGGTTTCTATATTTCTCCTTTTGGAAAGTTCAAAACAAATATCGTTATCTCCATTAAAGAAGGCGACACCATCATCTGGCAAGGATTCTATTAGTGCATATTTTGTCTTTTTAATGTTTTCCTGTGATCCCATTGTTTCAAGATGCTGAAGGCCAACGGCAGTTAATACTCCCATTTTAGGATAAACTATATCGCAAAGCTCCTTTATATCTCCAACATATCTTGCTCCCATTTCACATACAAAAATTTCATGTTCATCCCTTAATTGTTCCCTAACTACCTTTGTAATTCCCATTGGAGTATTATAACTTTCAGGCGTCATTAGGGTATTATATTTTTCCGAAAGAATTGTTTTTATAAAATATTTAGTGCTTGTTTTTCCGTAGCTTCCTGTGATGCCGATAACTAAAAGGTCCTTTCTCCTTTTAATTATTTCCCTTGCCTCGTTTATAAAGCCCTGCTGGATTTTCTTTTCAATAGGCAGCATTATTTTTAAGGAAATCAGCATCAAATAAGAAATAAAAACCTGTATTAAAATCAATCCATTTATAAAGGCCAATGGTGACTTAAATAAAGCATAAGATATTATAACAAGCAATAAATTTAGAAATAATGCACAACCAAATAATCTTTTAGCTCTATATGTAAAATTAAGAGGTTTTTTTGCCTTTTTTCTTCTATTATAATGGGTGTAAATATTTATTGAAGCCAAAGCAATCCAAAGAATTAATAATGCATAAGAAGTATAATCTTTTGGAAAAAGATTTGAAATGAAAAGTAAAAATAAAAATATAAAGTTTCTTTTAAAATTATCCCTATCATACTTATTAAGCCAATTTAAAAATTCATTTGGTTTGTATCCTACAAGCTGAGCCATATGAAGGTAAAACCTATTATAGTAAACCGAAACAAAGGCAAAAAAGATTATAGCTAAAACATAAACTAACATGCTCAAATCACTCACTTCCTTCCAAAAATTTTGAAACTATTATATTAAAATCATTCAACTTATCAAGATATGCGAAATGTCCTGCACCCTCAAAAACAATTAGACCTGCATCTGGTATTTCTTTTTCCATGATTTTTGCCATGTAAAGAGGAGTGTCCTGATCCTTTTCGCCCCAAATAAGAAGGGTTGGGGCTTTAATCTTAGGTAAAAATCCTCTTAAATCCTCATTGACAACTTTTACAAAAGTTTCCCTTAATGGACCAGAATTTTTATAATCCTTTGAACCGTATTTTTTATAAAACTTTTCAATAGCTTCTTTTTTGCCACCATTTAATAATAAATATAATTTTTTAAATAGCTTAAATTTATAAACTTTAAAATAATATTTCAAGGTTCTTTTTGGAATTATCCCAGCGCTGTCTACAAGAACTACCTTTTCTACTTTTTCAGGATAAAGAGCTGAGAACATAATTGAAACCCTACCACCAAAGGAATGCCCAATTAATGAAGCCTTTTCTATATTAAGCTTATCAAATAATTTATTTAACATATCGGTATAGTCACCAACTCCCCAAGCTTTGGACGGCAAAGAGGATTGACCAAAGCCTGGAAAATCTATCGCATATACTTCAAATTTACTTGCAAGATAATTAAAAACTGGCAAAAAGCTATCTGCTCTTCCTCCCCAGCCGTGAAGAAGAACTACTTTTTTACCACTACCAGCTTTTTTATAATAAATATCTAAATTGTCTATTTTTATAAACATAAGTCCACCTCTTTATGCTTACTTAATTCATACTACATTATACTACAATTTTAATATATTTAAAATTACAAGTTAAGCTAAATAAGTAATTTTGGAATATTTTTAAATTTAATAACAAGATAATATATTTGAATAATTTATCCTAATTATAAAAAAATAAAAATAGAAAGGATGATTACTATGAGAATTTTTAATCTTGTTGCCCTTGCTATTGTTATATTAGGCGGAATTAATTGGGGATTAATTGCTCTATCTGGGTTTGACCCTTTGCTCCCAATCTTAGGCGGCTATACATCGCCCTTTGCAAGAATGTTTTATGGAATTGTCGGATTATCATCTCTATGGGTATTTTATGCATATCTTATGACTCCTGGGAGTGACGGAATAGAGGATAAATAAATTATGGACTGCCTCAAAATAAAGAGACAGTCCATTTTAAATTTTATATTGCTCAAATTTTTTACCTTTATAAAGGTATGCATTCGTTGGACAAGTATGTAGGCATTTTTGACATGATATGCAGCTATCTTCAAAATAAAAACTGTTATCTTTGAACTTAATATTTTTAGTCGGACAATTCTTTACACATTTTAAACATTTCACACAAAGCTTCATATCAACTGTAAGATTTCTTCTTGCCCACCCCTTAGAAAATCTATAAAAAAACTTATACTCTATTTTGGCAAGGTTTAATCTTATTTTGCTTACTTTATTTATGTATATTTCATCCATTAAAAATTTCTGAACTAAACTTTTAACTTTTTCCTCCGCTCTTTCTTTTGCTTTTTTTATTTCCTCCTTAGTTGGTTTTTCAAAGGCTACAACATAATAATTATTAGGCATAGTAATAAAATCCTGAACTGTAATCCTATAACCCTTTTTAATAAGAATTTCTGATAACTGATCAGGTCCAGATCCTTTATTGGCAGCTTGAGTTGAAAATATAAGACACTTTTTATTGTCTTCTTTTAAGTTTTTAGCAACCCAGTCTATATAAATTTTGGGGAAAACTTCAGCATGTATTGGTGCTCCAAATACATAAAAGTCATACTCCTCATTTAGTGTTCTTTTCTTTGATACGTCAATTAAAACACAACCAACTCCTCCATTTTCAAAATGCTTTTTAAAAAGTTTTGATACATATTCAGTATTTCCTGTTCCTGAAAAATAAATTATTGCTGCCTGCAATTTTGTCCCTCCAACTTTCTTATTAATTTTGTGATTTTACATACTTAATAATTTCTACATCATGCATAATAACTACCAATCCTTCAGTTATCATAGGATCGATAACCTTTATAAATTCATTTATCTTTTCTTCTTTATCTATGATTTCAATAACAATAGGCAAATCGTGGGATAATACTTCTGTTAAAGCCGAATGAACCCTGCTATTTGCACCAAAACCTTCTATTCCCCTTACTATTGTAGCGCCTGCAAGACCAAACTCCTTTGCCTTTTTGAGAATAATATGATATAAAGCCTCACCATGCCATCTATCTGATTCCCCTATAAATATTTTTAAAAGTTTTCCCTTACCTTCTAACTTCATATACTCCCCTCCTAAATAATAGCATTACATAAAATTTTCCCAACTACAACCCCTATTAAGCTTAATAAAACATTTAAAACAATATTTATTATACCCCAAATATATGCTCCAGAGTTTAAAAGGTTTATCGTTTCGTAACTAAAGGTTGAAAATGTTGTAAGCCCACCCAAGATACCTGTTGTTAAAAAAAGTCTAAGGTCTGGCGATATTATATCTGTCGACAAACTCAATTCCATTATAAATCCTATTAATAATCCACCTAAAATATTCACTATCAATGTTCCCATTGGAATATCCAAATTGAAAGTTTTTGATGCCCCCATCGAAATTAAATATCTCAGTGATGCACCTATAAATCCTCCTAAACCTACATAAATTACCTTAAGCATCATGACCACCTCCAAAAAGATAAAAAATCTCCTACAAAAGTAGGAGTTATCAGCACAAGGCAATTAAGGTGAACCCCATCACCTATAATTTCACAATTTCGATTATAAGAATTACTGCAATTTAAGTCAATTATATTTTTTAATTTGATAGTGTCAAGATATTGTAGGTTAATTTTTTATAGACAACCCCCTAAAATGTTTAAAATCAAGACTTTCGTAAACTTTTAAACTTTAAATTATATTTTCATATTTAATTGATTTTAATATCTTATACATCGGTGTTACTTTTCCAATGTTTAATATTGTTATATTATTTATTCCTTCTCGTGAAGAATTATTTATTCTTTTAATTGTTTCTTTTATCTTCTTTTTATTTAATCTAAATGTTTCAACATCTTCCTTGTATATACTTATTTCCCTTAAATTACCTCCATTCCTGCTAAATACCCTTAGCTTTGCCATTATCTTTAATCCCTCTTTACTCCATCCTAATGGCCTACTGCTTAATCTCGCTGATAATACATGGCTTATATGCCCTTCTGCACTGCATCCTATTACATCCTCGTCCTCTTTATATATTACTATCCCTTCCCAGTTATTTAATATATATCTCCTTGCTTCTTTTGCTCTCTCCTTTTC
>NZ_JAUONW010000029.1:0-85237 GCF_030546345.1 Caloramator sp. CAR-1 | reverse complement strand
GACTTAAACTTTGGATAATTTGTTCTACCTTCAAAAAAATTCTTAAATGCTTTGTCTAAGTCTTTGAGCGAATTTTGAAGTGCAAACTTATCTACTTCTTTTAGCCATGTATTAGTTTGTTTAAGTTTAGTTAAGTCAGCTGAGCAATCCTTATAATTAAATGTTATACCTTGAGTTTTATATATTTCTTCTCGTTTTGCAAGATAATAGTTATATACAAACCTAACACAACCAAAGGTTTTATTTATAAGCTCTATTTGTTGTTTATTAGGATAAAGCCTAAATTTAAAAGCTTTTTCCATACTTTCACCTCATAGTTATTGTAACATATGTTGTTACACAAAACAAACTTTTAACTAATATAAGCTATGATACACAGATAACATATGTTATTATTTAAGCGTCCTTACTCATGACTTAAGTCACGAGTGTGCGGACGCTTGCATCATCAATTGAAATAAACATCCAATAATCATCCGGATTATATTTATAACTTACTTGTAGTAAAAATAAGTTTTTCCTTCTTTTCCTCTCCAGCTTAACCTTGTTTTGATACTCTTCCTTTTTAAGACATGATTTTAAATGTTTTGTAACTGAAACTCTCGATATTTCTTTACCACAATAATAACATTCCCCTTTCATCTTCTTTTCTCCTTTACTAGTTTTTTCAGTTTTAAGCTGCAAATTGCTTCATCCTGGCACTTTCGGCAATTTCAAGATGCTTTTAGAACGTATTGAAGCGAATTAGCAATCCAGCTCTGTTTTTATCATAGAATTTGATAAAGATTTTTGAAAGTTTAAAAGACTTTTAAGATACAAAAAATGGAGCAGGTAACGGGAATCGAACCCGCATAGCCGGCTTGGGAAGCCGGAGCTCTGCCATTGAGCTATACCTGCCCATCGAAAAGCTAATATTTTCTTTATTTTAATTATATTCTTGTAAAACTTAATAAACAATTTTAATTTTTCTCGATATTCAATAATTTTTTTGATATTTCTTTTAATTTCTTTTAGTTTAAAATTTTTCTTTATTTTTTCATAATATTTACATATTTGAAATATATTTATTATTGTGCTATAAATCATACTGTAAGGGGGATGATAATATGCACAGTTTAAACCTCGTAGTGCATGATAACATTCCGCTTTTTAGATGTTCCTATTGTGGAAATTGCTATGGCTTTTTAGAATCAACATCATATCTAAAAGTTAAAATGAGGGGATGCTGCTGGTATTTCCCCAAATATAAGTTAATCGATATAAAAAACATCTTAAGCCTTGGAAGGGAAGATTTTATTTACGAGATTGCAAATCTTTCAAATTCAAAGATCGAAAAATATCACATCGAAGTTTTAGGATATTTTGATGATGAAAAATATAACAAATTAAAACCTCAAGCAAAGGATTTTGATTCAAAGCTTTTCTTTAAGCTTTGCCCATTTTTTGATAAAAACGGTTGTAAGCTTCATTTTACACTAAGACCTCACCCCTGCAACCTTTACCTTTGCCGTGAGGTTATTGAAACCTGCGGATCAGAATATGAAAGTTACAATAGGGAAAGAAAAGATTACTTTGCCTACTGTAATTATTATAATGATCTGTTAGCTAAAGAATTGCAAAACAATAATCTAAACTTAATAGATAATTTTGATGACAGCATAAAACTTTTAAAGCAAATCCACATTCCTAATTTCGATTTTAGAAGGCTAAGAGAAATAAAAATAAATTTCGAAAATGAAATAGCGGTATAAAAGCCACAATATATTGACTTAACAATATATTGTGGCCTTTTATTATAGGTTAACTATCTCACAACTATCCTTATAAGCCTTAATTTCATTTATAAGCTCTGGAAGGACCTTATAAACATCTCCAACTATTCCAAGGTCTGCAATGGACATTATTGGGGCATTTTCATCCTTGTTTATGGCAATTATATATTCGCTCTCCTGCATCCCTGCAAGATGCTGAATTGCACCTGAGATGCCACATGCTATATAAAGCTTTGGTCTTACAGTTTTTCCTGTCTGCCCTACCTGATGATCCTTTCCTATCCATCCTGCATCTACTGCTGCACGGCTTGCTCCAACTACTCCACCTAAAAGATGAGCAAGCTCCTTTAGCATCTCAAATCCTTCCTTGTTTCCTATTCCTCTTCCCCCTGATACTATAACCTTAGCCTCTGTTATATCTATCTTTTCATCAAGGGATTTTACTATCTTCTCTACAACTGTTCTTATTTCCTCTTCCTTTATCTTGACATCTATTTTCTCTATCCTTCCTTCCCTTCTATCATCAGGACATGGAAGTGGGAATACTCCCGGCCTTACCGTTGCCATTTGTGGCCTGTGGTTTGGACATTCTATTGTTGCCATCAAATTTCCGCCAAAGGCTGGTCTTGTCATTAATAGATTTTTAGTATTTTCATCTATATCAAGCCCTGTGCAGTCGGCTGTAAGTCCCGTCTTTAGTCTTGCTGCAAGCCTTGGGCCTAAGTCCCTTCCTATGTTTGTTGCTCCTATCAATATAATCTCAGGTTTTCTTTCTATTGCTATTTTTTCTATGGCATTTGTATATCCATCGGTTGTATAGTTCTTTAAAAGAATATTCTCAAGAACTATTACCTCATCTGCCCCATGCTTTATTAGGGTATTTGCAAGTTTTTCTACCTCATATCCTACCAATACTGCTGTAAGCTTTACTCCAAGCTTTTCTGAAAGCTCCCTTCCCTTTCCTAAAAGTTCTAAGGCTACCTTTTGCAAATGCCCGTCTCTTTGTTCTGCTATAACCCATACACTCATATTATCCCCCCTAAATGTAGTGCTTTTCCCTTAGCTTTTCTGCAATAAATGTTGCTGCTTCCTTTGCTGAAAGGTTTACTATCTCACCTTTTCCCTTTGGTTCCTTTGTAAAGGTCTTTCTTACCTTTGTCGGTGAGCCTAAAAGTCCTATTTCTTCCTTTTGAAGTGCTAAATCCTCTGCAGTTAAAACCTTTATTTCCTTTTGGTAGCATGTAAATATATCATATACGTTCATGTATCTTGGCTTGTTGAGTTCCTTTATGCAGGTTAAAAGGCAGGGCATATTTATTTTTATTATCTCGTATCCATCCTCAAGGGCCCTTTTTACCCTCAATGTTCTTCCTTCTACATCTACCTTTTCTACATACGTAACCTGAGGAATGTTAAGGTGTTCTGCAATCTCCGGTCCTACCTGTGCAGTATCACCATCGATTGCCTGTCTTCCTGCAAATATTATGTCATAGCCTATCTTTTCTATCGCCTTTGCAAGGGTTAAGGATGTTGCCCATGTATCTGCCCCTGCAAATAACCTATCTGTTAAAAGAATAGCCTTGTCCGCTCCCATTGCAAGGGCTTCCCTTAAAACCTTTTCCGCCTGAGGTGGTCCCATCGTTATTACTGTAACCTCTGCACCGAACTCATCCTTGAGCCTTAGAGCCTCCTCAAGGGCGTTTTTATCATCTGGATTCATTATGCTTGGAACTCCTTCTCTTATTAATGTTCCCTTTACAGGATCTATCTTAACTTCGTTTGTATCCGGAACCTGCTTTATGCATACTACTATTCTCATGTTATCCCCCCTATTTTAAAACATGTGCTGATATTACCATCTTTTGAACTTCGCTTGTTCCTTCGTATATCTCCGTTATCTTTGCATCCCTCATCATTCTTTCAACTGGATAGTCCCTTGTATAGCCGTATCCTCCAAATATTTGCACTGCCTTTGTTGTAACCTCCATTGCAGTTTCTGATGCAAATAGCTTTGCCATAGACGCATCAAGGCTTATGGGAAGTCCCTTTTCCTTTTTCCATGCCGCTTTATATACTAAAAGTTTCGCTGCTTCTACCTTTGTTGCCATTTCAGCTATATACCATTGAAGCCCCTGAAAACTTGATAATGGCTTTCCAAATTGTTTTCTTTCCTTCATATATTTTACTGCCTCTTCAAGGGCACCTTCGGCTATTCCAAGGGCCTGTGCAGCGATTCCTATTCTTCCTCCGTCTAAAGTTGCCATCGCTATTGAAAAACCCTTCCCTTCTTGTCCAAGAAGGTTTTCCTTTGGAACTTTGCAGTCCTTAAATATAAGCTCTGCTGTTGATGAGCCCCTTATACCCATCTTTTCTTCTATTTTGCCTATTTCAAAGCCTTCAAATCCCTTTTCAACTATAAAGGCTGATATTCCCTTTGTCCCTTTGCTTCTATCAGTCATGGCAAATACTATAAATATATCTGCATATCCTCCGTTGGTTATAAATACTTTGCTGCCGTTTAGGATGTAATAATCCCCCTCAAGCTTTGCTGTTGTCTGCTGGCTTGCTGCATCGGTTCCTGCATTGGGTTCTGTAAGAGCAAAGGCACCTATCTTTTCTCCCTTTAAAAGGGTTGGTAAGTATTCTTTCTTTTGTTCCTCTGTTCCAAAATTATATATAGGCCAGCAGCAGAGGGATGTGTGGGCAGAGAGGATAACCCCTGTTGTTGCACAAGCTTTAGATATTTCTTCAACAGCGAGGATATAACTTAAAAAGTCTCCTCCTGCACCTCCAACTTCCCTTGGAAATGGTATTCCCATAAGGCCTAGCTTTGCCATTTTTTTAACCGTTTCCATCGGAAAAATTTCCTTTTCGTCGACTTCTGCTGCTATAGGCTTTACTTCATTTTCTACAAATTTCTGCAGCATTTCCTTCATAAGTTCCTGTTCCTTTGTTAGAGTAAATTCCACATCCACCACCCCATTGTAATAAAATTATTATTTTTCTAAAATTTCTATAAATATTATACTACATAATTATTTTTTTAACAAACCAATTTTATAAAATAATTTGTTATATTTTGTCACATATTCATATATTTTTCATAGGATATACTAAAAATGTCTAAAATTAAAAGAAGGCAGGTAAATCCTGCCTTATTCTTTATAATATACTAAGATCTAATTCCCTTGAAACTTCCTCTAAAACCTTCCATCCACCTATACTGTTTCCTTTGCTGTCAAGGGCTGGTCCAAATACTCCAATTCCCATCCTTGATGGAACTGCAGCTAAAATTCCTCCACCAACACCGCTCTTTCCAGGAACTCCAACCTTTACAGCAAATTCACCTGAGGCATCATACATTCCACAGGTTAACATTATTGTCTTAACTATCCTTGCAACATGTCTTGGAATTACCCTTTCTCCATTCCAAGGAAGCACCCCATCGTTGGCAAGCATTGCACCAATTCTTGCTATATCCTTGCATGTTACTTCGATGGAGCATTGTTTAAAGTATACATCAAGGGCCTCCTCAACATCTCCTTCGATTATACCTATGCTCTTCATATAATAAGCAAGGGATCTATTTCTATGTCCGGTTTCCTTTTCAGATTTATAAACATCATAATTTATTTCTATGTGTGGATTGTTAGTTATTTTTCTTGTAAACTTTAAAAATTTTTCAATAACCTCATCGCCGTTTCTACCACTAATTAATGATGATGTAACTATTGCACCAGAATTAATCATTGGATTTAAAGGTTTATTTGGAGTTCTTGTTTCAAGGCTACTTATTGAGTTAAATGTATCCGCTGTAGGTTCCATATCAACCTTTGAAAATACAATTTCTTTACCATTGTCTAAAAGAGCAAGCATTAAAGCGACTACCTTTGAGATGCTCTGCATAGTAAATTTTACATTATAATCGCCTGCAAAATATTCCTCATTATCAACGGTATAAACTGCAATCCCAAGATGTCTAGGGTTTGCCTTTGAAAGTTCAGGTATATATGTTGCAACTTTTCCTTTTTCTGTCCATACTCTATTGTTTTCTATGATGGTTTCCAAAAGCTTATTCATTTCAATTCCCCCAATTTTCCAGTTTGTATATTATATAGGTTACTGCCAGAAGGTCTGCAGCACCGCCTGGACTTATGTTTTTCTTCTTAAATATTTTATCCATATAAACTACATACTCCCGGCCTATTTGGGTTTTCATAGCTCCTAGGAAAATTGCGTTTTTGGCAATATTTTTCATAAAATAAAGGCCTTTAAGTCCCCTTCTGTTTAAAACTGTCGTGTCATCCAATTTTGATATGATATAAATTAGACTGTGAATAAGGGCATCATTAACCGATAGTCCAATTCTTAATGCATCCTCAAAGGCAGGTAATCCCCATTTTAACACAGTTGGAAGCCCCTTTTCAACCTCTCCCCTTATACCAGTAACTCCATATTTTAAATAAAGCCTTTCTCCATTTGTTAACCTTCCATCCTTATTTATGTTTTTAAGTTCCTTCTCTACTATTCCACAGGTGATTTCTTTAATAATATTTGCTATGTTTAGCCTATTTAAACTTAAATTTAATTTTTTGCATCTTCCTGTACTTGCCCCTATGAGACCTGTAAGAAAAATAAGCCCCTTTTGTGTATTTATTCCATAGGTTGCCCTAAACATATCTTCCTCAGCTAAAAGGCCTATATTTCTTACTCTCTCCAAAATATTTTCATCATATTTTAAACCTACATGGACGAAATCAGGAAGATACTTTGCAATGGCAGCAGTGCTCCTTAAAAAGGTGTTGTAATCCATATCGCTGTGGCTTCCCTTTGAAAAAGGTGAAACAAGTCCAGGTGATGGGTGGGATATCACCTCAAGAAGCATCCCCTCCAAAATGACTTGTCCAACCATGTTACAAAAGTCCATGTCTTTTAACAATTCTCATCTTCCTTTTCATAAAATCTTTTTATCCTCCAATTTATATCATCATAACCCGACACACCAAAATAATCATCAATTATTTTATCTATAATTTCAATAACTTCCCTCAAATCATGCCTTTTTTGTCTTGTGCATATCCCCGCATCATCACCACATACTATACATTTTCTTCTCTTGAAACCTAAGTCCATTCTTGATATAGGCTGTCCATTAACATATATATCGATGTCAAACAGCCTTCCTAATTGATGGAACTCTTCTATATTAACTGCCTTTTTCTTTGCCTCCTTTGGCAGGACATTAAGAACCATTAAAAGACTTTTTCCATCGAATCCTTCGTTAGTTTCAGAATAAACCTCATGGTCCTTGAATGTATCCTTCAACAGAGAATATAACACATTAAAGGCAAGGCCTGCCTTTAATGTGTTTTTATCATTTCCCGGGTAATTTATTTTGCCACAAAGAACAGGAAGCTTATATTCTTCATTTAACTTTAAAATCCTTAAAAATCGTTTTTCCCTATCCTCAAGTATCCTCATCAATGGGGACTATCGCTCCTTTTTATTTTTTCTATAATATCTTCAGCTTCTTTAGATATTAAAAATTCATATGTGCTTTCAGGGACAAATTTCTTAGTATCCTCAAGTTTTCCCTGTTTTATTAAGTTTCTTACAAAGGATGCACTAACTGCAACATTATCTTTCATAAGCCTTTCGACGATCTTAACTTCTATTCCAAAGTTTGGTAATATGTCCATAAGGGCATTGTTGTATGCGTTTGTAACAGGACAATAGGGTTCAGTCCCTACATATCTTCTTTTTATGTTAAATTCCTTTGCAATATATCTTCCAAAAATAGCCGCATCCAGCCTTGTATAGGCCCTTAATCTATCATCTTCTTTTCTTAAAAAATAACTTGGAAAGGTTGCAGAGGATATTATATACTTTCCTCCAGGAATTACTGTTACATTTTTTAAATCCTCTACGCCTTTTTTAACAAGCTCTAGCCTTACATCAAATGGAAAAAGGGATTTATTTTCCTCAACTATAAAAACTACAACCCTTTCGTTTTCCTTTGCTGCAATTTCGATTAAATATTTGTGTCCTAAAGTAAAGGGGTTGCAGTTCATTACAAGGGCTGCCTTTTCGCCATCATCAAGGTCGCTTTTTAGAAACATGTCCCTGACATACTTTTGAACATTTGCAGCCCCACCCTCTAATAATACAACATCGCTGTTTCCCTCTACAAACCTATATCCTAAACCTTCAAATATACTCTTATTCTCAGGTTTTGTAAAAATAAAGGTCTCATAAATCCCCTTATCAAAGAGGATATTTTGAATTTTAGTTAAGAGCTTTGATGCAACACCTTCACTTTGATAGTCCCTTGATACTGCAAATCCCTTTATTATGTTTTTAGCAGCAGAACAGGTTCCTATAATTTTATCATCCTCTACTGCTACTAAAGTTAAATCCACGTCATCATCAAGGCTCAAATCAAATTCCTTTAAAAAATCCTTTACCCTTTTTAAATCATTAGTTAAAACTATTTCCATAAAATCACCTAACCTGACGAACAACATCAATAACAGAACCGTCCCTATATTCAACAACTGCAACTATTTTATCTTCAAATTCAATTTTTTCAGGAATGCCTGTTAGTTTTTCAGCCATCACCTTTAATTCTTCTATTGTGTAAATAGGAAGATTAGAATCCTTTAATCTTTCTAAAAGGTCAGTTCTTCTTGGATTAATAGCAATTCCCCTTTCGGTTACAACAGCATCGATTGTCTCCCCTGGGGTTGTTACAGTTGTAACTTTATCCACGATAATTGGAAGCCTTGCTTTTGTAAGCTGGGTTACAACGATTGACAATTTTGATCCTGCAGCAGTGTCGGAATGCCCTCCAGAACCTCCCATTATTATTCCATTTGACCCTGTTGTAACATTTACATTAAAGTCGGTATCGATTTCCGTTGCGCCAAGAATCATAACATCAAGGTTGTTTACAACAGCCCCTTTATTGTGGGGATTTCCATACATGGAAGCAGACATTCCCTGATGAGCTCTGTTGTTTTTATAGGACTCAACAGCCTTTAAATCAAAGCACTGCACATCAAATAATGCCTTGAATAATCCTTCTTCAAACATCTCGACGATGTATCCTGTTATTCCTCCTGCTGCAAAGCTTCCTTTTATATTTTTCCTTTTCATTATATCCTTTACATAGGCAGCAACTGCAAGGGATGTTCCTCCTGCTCCAGTTTGGAATGAAAATCCATCCTTTAAAAGCCCAGACTCGTCAATTAATTGTGCTGCAAGCTTTGCAATTTTAAGGCCTACAGGATCCTTTGTAATCCTTGTAGTTCCTGAAACAATCCCCTTAGGATCCCCTATTTCATCGACTTTAACTATATAATCCACATATTCTTGGCTTATTTCAATTGGGCATGCAGGATAATCAACTAAATTATCGGTAACTGCAACGACCTTATCGGCATACATAGCATCTGGAATAGCATATCCTAGGCTTCCACAGGCTGATTTTCCTTCAACTCCGTTTATATTTCCATAGGTATCGCAGGTTGGTGCTGCAATAAAGGCTATATCTATATGTAAATCCCCGCCCTCTATCGCCCTTGCCCTTCCTCCATGGGTGTGCATTATAGCGGGATATTTTAAAAGCCCCTTTGATACCGCCTCAGCAACAGGCCCTGACATATAATTTGCGTAAATCCTGGTTACAACACCGTTTTTTATATGTTCAACCAATGGTGCATGGCAGGGAAATATAGAACTTGCAGCAACTGTTATGTCCTTTACACCAAGCTTTGCAATCTCCTCCAAAACCATATTTAAAACATAATCGCCGTTTCTTAAATGATGATGGAATGATACCGTCATCCCATCCTTTATATCGCATTTTAAAAGGGCTTCCTTTATTGAAGATAAAATCTTGTTTTCTCCTGGCTTTACGCTCTTTAGCTTGGTAGAAACCTTTCTTACTTCACCATAATTTGCATAAGCTCCCATAAAGGGTTTTACTTTTCCGTAGCCTTCGATATATTCAGGAATCTCCCTTTTTACTGCATTGATCATGCTATCACCCCTTTATAAGGCCTATTGCCTTTGCCTTTTCTATTATATTTTTTGCCCTTTGAAGGATTGGAGCATCCACCATCTTGCCATCAAGGGAAAATACTCCTTTCCCTTCCCTTTGTGCTTCTTCATAGGCTGAAATTACCCTCTTTGCCCAGTCGATATCATCCTTGCTTGGCGAAAATACTTCGTTGATAATATCGATCTGCCTTGGATTGATTGCAGCCTTCCCCGTCATTCCAATAAGTTTTGCCTTTTCTGAGTCTTTCCTTAAACCCTCAAAATCATTTACATCTGTAAAGGGTGTATCTATTGCATCAACCTTTAGAGCTTTACAAACTGAAACAACCTTGCTTCTTGCATAGAAAATTTCTTCCCCTTCTTTAGTTCTTTTAATCTCCATATCCGCCGTCAAATCCTCTGCACCTAAAAGAACTGCAGCAACCCTTTTCGAAGATTTAACGATATTAAAAACATCCTCAAGGCCAATTGCAGTTTCAATAAGTGGAATAATTTTAATACTTCCTAATTTAAAGCCCTCTTCCCTTTCAATTGTAGATAAAAGTTCGTCAACCTCTTCAATTGCTTCTTCAGTAGCCTTTGGAATGATAAGAGCATCCGGCTTTACCCTTGCAATAACATCAATATCGTCGTATCCAAAGTTAGTCCCAATGGAATTAATCCTAACTACCCTCTCGCAGCCTGAAAAATCTATTTCCAATAAGGCATTTCTTACTAAATATCTTGCAGAATCCTTCTCATCGATGCTAACCGCATCCTCAAGGTCAAGAATAATGCTGTCAGCACCAAGAACTGGAGCATTCTGTATCATGGAAGGATTATTTCCTGGAATAAAAAGCATACTTCTTCTCATGAGTGCCAGCCTCCTGACATTTTGACTTTTTGACATTTCCATAATTTTACTCCAAGGCTCTTTTTATAGCAGTCTCGGCCCTTGCCTTTATTGTATAATCAAGGGCTCCCCTGTCCTTTGCCACAACAAGGGCGTTTTCCACCTCAAGCTCCTTTAAAGTATCCATGATGACCTTTTCAATCTGTTTTCCAAATTGCTTTAATACAATACTGTCAAGCTGAATTTCATTTCCCTTATCATTTGGATAAACCATTATGTAAATATCGTTAGACTCCATAGTCCCTGCCTTTGCAGGCTTTACTATTTTCATAGCACCCCTCCTATTTTAAGCTGCTTAGGTATTCTCTTTGACCTATTTCATAATAATTATTTCCTTCACTGTCTATAACTACAACAAGGGGTAAATCTTCAACATAGAGCCTTCTTATAGCCTCTGCTCCTAAATCCTCATAGGCAATCAATGTGGATTCTTTTACGCATTTTGCTGTTAAGGCAGCAGCACCACCAATTGCTGCAAAATATACCGCACAATTTTTCTTTATAGATTCTATAACCTCACCTGCTCTTTTTCCCTTGCCTATCATCCCCTTAAGTCCCTTATCTAAAAGGGCTGGTGTATATGGGTCCATTCTGTAGCTTGTAGTTGGTCCTGCAGAACCTATAGGCTGGCCTTCCTTTGCTGGAGTTGGACCAACGTAGTATATAATCTGCCCCTTTATATCAAAGGGAAGCTCTTTTCCATCTTTTATTAGCTCTACTAATCTTTTATGGGCTGCATCCCTTGCAGTATATACATAACCCGTCAAAAGAACGCTGTCCCCTGCCTTAAGGCTTTTTATTATATCATCAGTAAGAGGTGTAGTAATCCTAATCATCTTATCCCCCCTATAATACTTTTTCTGCATGCCTTGTTGCATGACAGCTTATATTAACTGCAACTGGAAGTCCTGCAATATGAGTTGCAAAGGTTTCTATGTTTACAGCAAGGGCAGTTGTTCTTCCCCCAAATCCCTGTGGTCCAATTCCAAGATCGTTAATTAAATTTAAAAGTTCCTCCTCAAGTTTTGCATAGAATGGATTTTCATTCCTTTTATCGATGGGCCTTAAAAGAGCCTTTTTTGCAAGGTATGCCGACAATTCAAAGGTTCCTCCAATTCCAACGCCAACTATAATTGGTGGGCAAGGATTAGGTCCTGCCTCCTTTACAACCTTTAATACAAAGTCTTTAACTCCTTCTACCCCATCGGCAGGCTTTAGCATTTTTATCTGGCTCATGTTTTCGCTTCCAAATCCCTTAGGAACTACAGTTATTTTAAGTTTATCCCCAGGAACTATATTAGTCCAAATAACAGCAGGTGTGTTGTCCTTTGTGTTTTCCCTATCTATTGGATCTTTTACCACCGATTTTCTTAAATAGCCTTCTATATATCCTCTTCTTACGCCTTCATTTACAGCATCATTTAAATTTCCACCGACAATATGAACATCCTGACCAATTTCAAGAAAGACTACCGTCATTCCTGTATCCTGACATATCGGCATATTTTCATTTTTTGCAATTTCAGCATTTTTAATCAAAATATCCATAATATCCTTTGCAAGCTTAAAACTTTCTTCATCCCTGGACTTTAAAAAGGCATTTTTAATATCTTCGTTCAAATAATAATTAGCTTCTATGCATAAATCCCTAACAGCACTTATAATTTCATTTACATGAATTTCCTTCATTATATCACCCCACAATAAAGTGCCTGGCACTTAACAAATAAGTGCCTGGCACTAATGTTTAAGATTTTTTGATGCTTATTTATTCAATGCTTTGTTTATTCTTTCCCTGTTCTTTGATAAAGTTAATACCCTTTGCATTTCGTTGTAAACTATCATAAATCCTTCATCAACGCCCATACCTGGCTTTGCAAGACATTGATCTGCATCGCAGGCAATTGCAATATTAGTTAAAACCTGAGCGGATCTATCTGTTTCGTTGCAGGTTCCTCCACAGTATGCGCCAACCCCATGCTTTTTGCAGTAGAGTATTGCTTCTGCAACATTGTTTATTCCACCAAGGTCAGGAGTCTTTATCTGAATCATGTCTGCTGCACCTTCATCAACGAAAAGCTTGATATCCTCCCAAGTGTTGCACCATTCATCTGCAACGATTTCTACTCCAATTCCCTTTTGTTTTAAAAGATTTCTAAGTTTCTTTAATGCCTCAAGCTGTCCTTCTCTGTTTTCAACATCCATAGGTCCTTCAATCCTTAGTTTAAATGGATGAGCAACCTTTTCTAGTTCTCCTAAGTAATTTGCCATTCTTTCATAGTCCATGTTAAATGCAATTCCTATTGTTCCATAAACGTCTATATGAAGGACAGGATTATATTCTTCTGTTGTTCTAAGTTTCAATATTCTATCCCTTAGCCATGCAACGTATTCCTTTAAAAGCTCTCCCTTTTCCCCAAGCTTTTCTTTAACATTATTTATAAGCCCGTGGGGTAGAACATCTGCACCCTTTAAAATCATCTTATCAACATTGATGTATCTGTCATCCCCAGATTGTGTAAATATAGGTATCTTTTTAAATTCAACACCTGTGTTATATTCCTCCCTGATAACCTCTGCCATAGTAAGTCCTTTTGCCTTTGCAACTGCATCTAATATCGCCTGAGTTACACCATATCTTATTGCCGTATGAAGCCTTTTTCCGTCGATTTCCATATTGTCAATTTCCTCTGCCATTTCCTTAAAGGTTGTAATTTCCCTGCCGATTAACTTTGGTGAAATATACTTTTCAATAACAGGAATAAACTCCTCAGCAAGGAATAGAGGATCCCTTCCACCAGCTCCTGAATATTGAACTGCGGCACAGTCTCCATAAGCAACCTGACCATCCTCAAGAATTAGCATAACTGAAATAGATTCTCCAGCCATTCTTATTGTCTTAAAGCCTTCAGTTACAGGCTCTCCAATATAAACAAATCCATCGTGGGGTGCTCCCTTTTTTATCGCCCTTTGATCATCGAAGAAAAACCCAGTTCTTCCTGCGGATAATAAAACGTCTACTATTTTCATAATTTTTCCTCCTTAAAGTTAATATATCACATATTTGGTCTTCCAACTAAAAATCCTTTTCCAACCGCATAAATATCATCAACAACCATTTGGAATCCAACTTCTCTTTTTTCTACCTTTGCTCTTTCCTCTAATTGTTTTCTGTGGAAATCCTTAATTTCCTGTGTAAATGGAATATTGCCAAATTCTAATATTCTCACAGCGCCATTGTTGTCTCTTGCAGGTAGTATCCTTCCTGCATTATATTTGCTTGGTGCAAATGGAATGTCTAAAATTCCCATTTCAAATGCTTTAACAACGCCTTGTGCTAAATCTCCCTTTCCTACTTCAAATACTTTATCGATTATGCACTTTGTTTCCATCTTAATTAGCTTGATTTCCTCTTCAAGCTCCTTTGACATTGGAAGTCTTTGTCCTCTTAAAAGATTTAACGTCTGCTTTGTAGCTTTAATACCCTGTGCGTTTGCCTCCTTAGTTGGAATTCCAACAGCTTCATGAGGAGTTTTTACGATAACCTTAGTCGCACCTGCAAGGGCTGCTGTTGCAGAACCCCATGAAATAACTCCAAAGGCCTTTGCTTCATCCTGTGGGAATCCACCCATCCATTGATGGAATACTGTTGTCAAGTATACATCATATCCATACATCTTAAAATACTCGTTTGCCTGCTCTTCTAATGCCTTCATAGCAGCAACGTCCTGAACTAAATTACCGCACTGTCCATATCCTAACGTAATATTTTTAACTCCCTGTTCTGCAGCAAGAAGCCCTTCAATTATTGCAACTGCGTTTGAAATGCTTGGTGGAACCAATGTCCCAGTTAAAGGTCCAAAGGGTTCTCTATTTATTGAAATTCCCATTTCTTCATAAAGTCCAACTAATCTATCGCAATATTGCCAGTCAAGTAAAGACTTTTCAAGGCTAACGCTTTTTGCATAAGGTATATTATATGAAATTCCTCCACCTTCATTGGAAGTCCATCCTGCTGCATGGATTATCTCTGATAAAAGTCTTGCATCAGGAGTTCCATGCCTTGCCTGAAGTGGAAGGTCAACTGCCTCAAACACCCTTTTACATCCTTCAACGCCATGGTTTACAGCAGGGAAACCGTTTAGCATTGAACGACCTGCTTTTCTACTTTCTTCAAGCCCTATTTCACACTCATTGTATCTATTTTGTCTTGTGTAACTGTCTATTGTTGAAGGTAAAAGGTCCGCCTCACCAACATCCTGTAAGTATTTTAAAAGATTAATATGGTCTTCAATTAATGCAACTCCTGCCCTTGGCTGAGCTAGAGTTATTCCTTCTTCCTTTGCCTTTTTTAACTTTGCAGGAAAACTTTTATGCTCTGGAACCTTCTTAAGGTATTCAGCAGCCTTTTCAAGATCCACATCCTTTCCTGTTGGCCAGTGGTTTAAAACCTCCTGTCTTACTTTAAAAAATTCCTCTTCAGTCCACTTTTTATTTTTAAGTTCCATAAAATAAACCTCCTCAAGCCTTCACAATATATTTTTTCATAATTCTTATCGCCTTATCAGGATATTTTTCCGCCAAAAGCCCCATGGCTGATAAAATATACTCCTTATCAACTAAAATCTCTGGATTCATTGGTTTTAAATAATTTGGAGTATCAGGGTTAAATTTTCCTGCAGAAAGTATCTTCTTTGGATTTCTGCTGTGAACGATAACTCCCCCTGTGCCAATTAGGTATCTTACATTTAAAAGGTCCTTCCCAACTTGGGAATATATTATTCCCATTGGCGTATATACGCTTTCAATTAATCCAACATGCCTTTCCGTCGCCATTTCTGTTGCAACCATTCCGAGGGCCTCATCAAACTCTATATCCTCTTCTTCCTTTGGAATAAAATTTACATTAGCCTGTAGGAATTTGCATCTTTCCTCAACATCATACTTGGTATTAGGCACGAACTTTTTAATCCTTCTAGTTCCTGCAGCCTCCCAAAGGGATACTGCACTAACCCTCATTCCAAGGTCCCCTTCAACCGTCCTCTTTGCATATGGCTCCTGAAGCCCTCTTAATGTAACTCCTGCCTTTGAAGGCTCACCACTTGAGATGGAGTGAACGTCTGTTGTGGCACCACCTATATCGACAATAATTAGTTCTCCTATTCCTTCCTCTTTATCCGTTCCATCTGCTAAAATCCTTGCTGCCTTTAAAACCGCAGCAGGAGTTGGCATCAAAATACCGCTTATAAATTCCTCTGCTCTTTTCATTCCCTTTGCTTCAACTATCTTTTCCATAAAAATTTCCCTAATAACTTCCCTTGCTGGTTCAACGTTTATTTGATTGAGCCTTGGCATAACGTTTTCGGTTATCTTGTGGTAAACGTGGGCATCGTTTAAAATATCATCGATCTCATCCTGTGCATTTTTATTCCCAGCAACAACTATGGGAACATCCTTTATGTATTGTGCAATAAGTTTTGCATTGTGAAGTATACAATCTTTATTTCCTCCATCAGTCCCTCCAGCAAGGAGGATGATGTCGGGTTTTTTCTTTACTATCTCCTCCATCTCGTGCTTTGTAAGCTCGTAGCTGTAAACACCAAGGATTCTGGCACCAGCCCCAAGGGCAGCCCTTTTAGCTGCTTCAGCAGTAAGCTCAGGAACTAGTCCAATTGCAATCATTTTAAGTCCACCTGCTGCTGATGAGCAGGCCAGTTTTTCAACAAAATTAACCTGTGATAGGTCTATTTTTTCCTTCAATTTTTCAAAGGCATTATTAAAGCCTATCATAATATCCGTCTGAACCGTTGTTAAATCCTTTGCTGTTGCAAGTATTTCTTCATTTTCAAGATCAACTGCAGTAAGCTTAGTATAAGTGCTTCCAAAATCTATTAAAAGTGCCGCATCCATAAAACCACCTAATCCTCTATCCCAAGATCATGCTTAAGATCCTTAATTCCAACCTCAGGTGATGTTCCTGGTGGGTATACTCTATTAAATCCCATTTCTTTAAACCTTTTTTCAACGTCGCTCCATTCCTGCTTTCCAACAACTAAGTTTCCACCTGCGTATAATAAAATATTTTTTAGCCCTGCCTCATCGCATTTTTCCCTTAAACCTCTGCAGTCTATTTCCCCGTGGCCATAAAGGGATGATACTAAGATAGCATCTGCATTAGTTTCAATTGCAGCGCTAATGAATTCTTCTTGAGAACACATAACGCCTATATTAACAACATTAAATCCAGCATCTGAAAATGCCCTTTCAAGAATTTTATTTCCTACAGCATGGCAGTCAGCGCCAATAACGCCTAAAACAACAGTTTTACCCATATTTATCCTCCTTAAAGAATATTTTTTGATTCTATTATCTTTGACATAATAGCCTTGACAGACCCTTGATCAAGGGAATAATCAAAGCTTATTATTTCTTTATTATGTGCAATTTTTGAAACATCCTCACGTCTTCCTGGGGAAACTATTATAACGTCCGATGTGTCGACGATTTCCTTAACTTCCTCTGCCTTTTTGCTTGTGGATGCACGAATGTCAACAGCATCGAGGCCTGCTGATGTCAAAGCAGTTTTAACCTTAAAGGCAAACTCATTGGAAAGACATAAAAGGGCATACTTCGTCCCTTTTGGATATCGTGCAATCCTTACAATGGCCTCAAGGCAGGGATTAATTGCAACTCCAAATACTTCCTTATTAAGATCCGATGTTAATGTCTTTACCTCGTTGACGTGATTAAAGGTTGCTATGATAAGATGTGCATCCTTAAGCAGTTTTTCCGTTTTTTCATCCCTTTCCTTAAGGTGTGCTATGGTAAGTGGATTTACGTTCATTTTAGTATAAAAGGATAATTCTTTTGCAAACTCCCTTGCCTGTTCTATATTGCACTCTACAAATACAGCGTTTATATTCTTTAATAGTTCTTCCTTTTCGTTTATTCTTTCCTGAACTAATGCCAAGAATTCCTTTGGATTAAGCCCAAGTTCCAAAGCCTCTTCAAGGCCTAAATCGATTATTCTAAATAGCTTTTCCTTAACATTTTGCTGCTTCCAAGTGTTTCCTTCTTCTGCAACAAAGGTTCCTTTTCCTTGATAGGAAACAAGAACCCCTTCGCTTTCAAGAAGGTTATAGGCAGCACTTATCGTATTTCTGCTGGTATTTAATATTTTTGCAAGCTCCCTTTCCGTTGGCATCTTGTCCCCTATTTTAAGATTCCCATTTTTAATTTCATTCATTATTTGATTTTTAACTTGTATATAAATAGGAACCGAACTTTTTTTATCAATGGATATATTCATAATTCCACCCCATTGGTCCATTTAAAAATTGGCTTAATCCATTATTATTTTATCACAATATATCTCAAATTGTTAATTTACTCTTTATCATATTTTCTGAAATTTTTTGATTAAAAAACTTTATCAATTATTTTCTACATTATTTGCAGCTAATCTTGCAATTTCATAAAAAAATAACGCCCCTTTAGGCGTTATTTTTAAAAAGTATCAATTTTTCATCCACAGTCCACCTTTTATATATTTCCGTTTTAAACTTTGTTTCTATGCTTTCAAATATTACTTTGTTATTTTTTCTATCCATCAACATTTTTATTTCCTTTAATGTTTCAATATCTTCATAGGTAGATATATCATCTGTTAACAAAATGCCTTTTAATATTAATTCTAAATCGTTTTTTAAAACCTTATCAATAGCACTTTTTAATTTATCTCCATTTATAAAGGGTTTATGAAAATAATCGTATTCTAAAATAATACCCGAAAGCCCAAGTCCCTTAAGGTCCTTTAATATTCTAAAATATATATCTAAATTACCCCAAAAACCATTTGTAATAACATACTTTTTTATATCTATGTCCTTTACTTTCTTTAAATACCTAAAAAGCATTGAAGGATTTAAAAATACTTCTCCACCTTCAATTATTATGTAATTATTGTATCCTTCCTCAATAGCTTCTAAAACCCTATCTTCAAATTCATCCTGGTTCATAAATCCCCTTTTATAGGGTGCACATCTAAATTTACAGTGGTGGCATAAGAAATTGCATTGGTAAGTTACTATTATCCTAACGCCCTTCATAAAACCACCATTAAAGAGCTTCATAAATATCTGAAAATTCTATGTTTATTTTTTCAACTAACGCATTTACATCGTTGCATCCTTCACAGGAATTCTCAACCAATCTTAAAGGGATTTCAATAAAAAATTTTGTTCCTTTTCCCTTTTTGCTTTCTATCCAAATACTACCGCCGTGCATCTCAACTAATCTTTTAACAAGGGAAAGTCCAAGGCCTGTTCCTTCGTTTTCTTTATAATTCTTTTTAAGCTGTTTAAACTTATTAAATGCCTCCTCAACTTCCTTCTTAGTCATTCCTACTCCATTATCCTGGACTATAATTTGAACTTTACTTCCTAAATCGTTAATCTTAATCCTTATCCTTCCTCCATAGTGGGTAAATTTAATGGAATTAGAGAGCAGATTTAGCATAATCCTTTCCATCTTATCGGGATCAAAGGCAAGTAACTTTTCGGAAACGTTTGAACAAAAGTGAACTTCAATTCCCTTTGTAGAAGCATAGTCCTTTACAGAACTTGTGATGTTCTTAATAAGGCTAACTATGTCCAAGTTTACTAAATGGATATTAAAAAGATCCGCCTCGATTTTAGTGACATCAAGAACATTATTTACAAGCCTTATAAGTCTATAGCTGTTTTGCTTTAAGACCTTCAAATATCTTTTTATTATCGTATTGTCTTGATATAGTTTACCGCTTGCTTCATAAAGTTCTAATATCTGAAGAGAACTTAAGATTATATTTAAGGGCGTTTTAAGATCATGAAAAATACTATTAAATGTATCTAAAAGCTCATAAGGACAATTTTCGCTTAAACAATCAACCCCCTGCTGCCTTCTGCATGTGTATTTATCCCTTAACCCATCCATCTCCATCACCCGTTTATTTAGTTTTACAATTATATTATTCTACAAAAATTTCAAATTTCCTTTTATTACTAATTAAAATGTGAATTTTTTATTAAAAATTTATTTGTAACCATTTAATTTGATTTTGCATAGGCTATATTAGAAAACCTAATGAAAGCGAGGGTGGATAGATGGATTATGGTAGCTTACTTTCAACTTTGAACTTTGATGGTAGAAGCGATAACTTGTTAACAACTTTAATTATACTTGGGATAATATTCTTCTTTGGTAAGGATCAAGGTGGATTTGGCTTTGGATGTGGATGTAGACATGACGACTGCTGCTGTAAGCATAAGCATAAACACCACAAACATCGCTGCTGCCGCTGCTGCTGTGGTAAAAATGATGACAGCTTCTTTATAATCCTTTTGATTGCTTTAGTTCTTCTTTTAAGCCAAAACCCAAAGGATGATAAATGCTAAAAATTAAATTTAAGGAGGGATATATATGTCAAAGAAATGTGGCTGCTACAAGGGATCAGACTTTTATAATTTACTTGCCCTACTTTTAATAATCTTACAATTTGGTAAAAGACCAGACCACAGTGGAAGCCATCATGATGGAGGAGACCTTCTTGACAACAGCTTGTTATTCGTAATCTCACTCTTCTTAATCGTTTGCGGCTGCTGTGGCTTCAAGAGAGGATGCACTGCTGATTAACTAGGTATGGGCAGAGCAAAACTATCAAGTTCTTGATGGTTTTGCTCTGTCCATATAACTAATTTAAGGAGGGAACAAAATGTCTCACGAGAGAAAGGACAAAAAGGATATGTCAGATGAGTTTAAAAACATTCCAGATTTATTGCCTGAAGAATTTAATTTAGAAAACTTTTTATCCCGTGTTGATCAAGAGAAGATATTTCAACTAATTAATACCATCAGTCAAAATTTAAATAAAAGGGATAAAAGGATAGAAGTTTTATCCATGTTAAAGGAATTCCTACCAGAAGAAAGATGCAAAATAGTTGACATGTTTATTACAGCATTAGGTGGAAAGGTTAACTAGTCAAAGTAATATTATGATATTTCATAATTAAAAGTCCAACGACGGAAACCAAATTAAACAAAAAATGATTGAAAACAGCCGCTTTATATCCAAACTTATCATACAGATAGCAATTAAACACTCCTACCATAAAAAAGGATACAGCCCCTGCAATATTATAGTGTAAAAGCATAAAAAGAAGGCTTGTAAATATAGCTGAAAATGTTTTGTTAATCTTTGCAAGATTTCTATAAAAAATATGCCTGAATATGAATTCTTCTAAAATTGGAGCTGCAATCACGGTCATTAAGGAAAGATAAATCACTGATAGCCAAGGTTTTTCTAAAAATAGCTTCATTACCTCCTGTGGCTGAGGTTTAAGCCCAAATTTCATAAGCAAGGCAACATAAATCCCGTTAACTATTGTAACCGCTATTCTAAAAACTATTGAAATGCCAATTAAATAAGGAATCTTTTCCCTAATTGGTCTAAAATAATAAAGTTCCCCTTCATCACCTTGATTTTTTATAAAATAAAGGGTTATCAAAACAGCAAAAAAAGGGACAATGTTCTGGGTATAGGTTACTGCAACAATATAAGGAATAAATGCTAAAATCCAAATCATCCTTCTTGCCCTTCTATTTCTAAATCTTTTTATCATTGAAAACCAGGGCGGCAAACTCAAAAGCAATAAAATCGATAAGTATTGGATAATTCTTATTATTTTACCATCAAGCATATAATCTCTCCTTTTAAAAGAGGCATGCAGTGTGCATGCCTATAAATTTTCTTCAAATACCTTCCAAAGCTCCTCTTTTCCTATTTTTTTTAATGATGAGAAAGGAATAAAATAATCTTGATCTGTTAGCTGCAATTCTCTTTTTAACATATTTATATTCTTAATAAGCTCACTTCTTGACAATTTATCGATTTTAGTTGCAATGACTACAAGTTTCTTGCCGCTATGTCTTATAAAATTTAGCATCAACTTATCGTCCTCAGTTGGTGCATGCCTTGAATCCACTAAAAGTGCGATTAATTTTAACTCTTCTCTTCCGTTTAAATAATCCTCAATCATCTTTCCCCATTTTTTCTTTTCTTCCTTAGAAACCTTTGCATATCCATATCCTGGTAGATCAACAAGATAAAAGGAATCGTTTATATTAAAAAAATTTATAGTCCTTGTTTTTCCTGGGGAACTACTCGTCCTTGCCAATGATTTTATATTCACCAGTGTATTGATTAATGATGATTTACCTACATTAGAACGGCCTGCAAGGGCAATTTCAGGCCGGCCAGTATTAGGATACTGATAAGGAAAGACTGCAACCTTTTCAAGTTCTGCCTTTTTTATCTTCATTTTTCTTCACCCTTTACAAAAGCATTTTCTAAAACTTCTTCGATTCTTTCAACAAATATAAAGTTAATCTTTTTTCTTATATTTTCAGGAACCTTTTCAATATCCCTTTTGTTTTCTAAAGGCAGAATTATATTTCTTATTCCTGCCCTATAGGCTGCAAGGGATTTTTCTTTTACACCGCCTATTGCAAGAACTCTTCCCGTTAGAGTGATTTCTCCCGTCATTGCAATATCGCTTCTTACTGGCTTTTTAGAAAGGGCTGAAACCATAGCTGTAACCATCGTAATTCCTGCCGAAGGTCCATCCTTTGGAACTGCTCCCTCTGGAACATGAATATGAAGGTCTGTTGATTCATAAAACTTTGGATCAATTCCAAACTTTTCGGCATTTCCTCTAATAAAGCTAAATCCTGCCCTTGCAGATTCCTTCATAACATCTCCAAGTTGGCCGGTAAGCTCTAAGTTTCCCTTTCCTGGCATCGGCATAACTTCAACAGGAAGGGTATCGCCACCATAAGGTGTCCAGGCAAGCCCCATTGCAACTCCAATTTGATCCTTCCTATCCCTTTCATCCTGTTTAAACTTTGGAATTCCAAGGTATTTTTCAAGGTTTTGTGAAGTTATCTTCACCTTTTTATCCGGCTTCTTAACAACCTCTATAGCAACCTTTCTGCAGATTGATCCTATCTTTCTTTCAAGGTTTCTGACACCAGATTCCCTTGTATAAAGATTAATAATATCCTTTATAACGCCTTCGGATATTGATATATTTTCCTCTTTAAGGCCGTTTTCCTTTATCTGCCTTGGAAGAAGGTATCTGCTGCAAATCTTCACCTTTTCCTCATCAGTATATCCTGATATTTCAATTACTTCCATTCTGTCAAGAAGTGGTCTTGGAATAGTATCTATAGTATTTGCTGTTGTTATAAATAAAACCTTAGAAAGATCAAAGGAAAGCTCAATATAATGGTCTCTAAAACTGTGATTTTGCTCAGCATCTAAAACCTCCAAAAGGGCATCAGCAGGATCCCCTCTAAAATCTGAACTTAATTTATCTATTTCATCCAATAGGAACACAGGATTTTTAGAACCTGCCTGCTTCATTCCGTAAATTATTCTTCCTGGAATTGCCCCGATGTAAGTTCTTCTATGCCCTCTAATCTCTGCCTCATCCCTAACTCCACCTAATGAGATCCTTACAAAATTTCTATTTAAAGCATTGGCAATTGACCTTGCAATAGAAGTTTTTCCAACTCCGGGTGGCCCAACAAGACAAAGGATTGGACCCTTCATGCTCTTATTTAGTTTTCTTACAGCTAAAAATTCCAAAATCCTTTCCTTAACCTCTTCAAGGCCATAATGTTCCTTTTCTAAAACCTCTCTTACCTTTTCAAGATCCTGTGTATCCTTAGTTTCCTTCGCCCAAGGGAGCTCCACTATCCAATCAAGATAAGTCCTAATAACTCCGCTCTCAGGAGAATTAGGCCCTATTCTATCCAATCTTTTTAATTCGTAGGCTGCCTTTTCCTTTGCTTCTTTTGGGAGCTTTGCCTTTTCAATCTTTTTCTTATATTCCTCTATCTCCTCCTGTATTCCATCCCTATCTCCAAGTTCCTCTTGAATTACCTTTAGCTGTTCCCTTAGATAGTATTCCTTTTGCATCTTGTCTATTTTTCTTTTTACCTTCATTCCTATCCTTTTTTCTATCTTTAAAATGTCTATTTCCCTTGCAAGTATCTCAAGGAGCTTTCTTAACCTTTCAACTGGATCAATTGCCTCTAAAAGTTCCTGCCTTTTATCCTGCTTTATTGCAAGATAAGAAGTTATTATATCGGCAAGTTTTCCAGGCTCATCAATATCCTCGACGGTATCTAATATCTCATCTGGAATAGTGTTATTCTGATTAACATACTCCTCAAAGGCCTTAATTGCCTGCCTCATTAAAGCTTCGACTTCTGCAGTTTTTTCAACTATTTCCTCTTTAAATATTTTTATTTTAGCAGCAAAAAATGGTTCTTTTTGAGTTAATTCTTCTATTTCCGCCCTATGTAATCCTTCAACTAAAACTCTTATATTATCTCCAGGAAGTTTTAAGATCTGCTTTATTTTAGACACTGTTCCTATTTTATATATATCATCTATTTCAGGGTCTTCAACTTTAGGATCTCTTTGGGTGACTAAGAAAATTAGTTGATCCTTAACCATCGCCTCTTCAAGGGCTAAAATCGACTTTTGCCTTCCAACATCAAAGTGAAGAACCATATGGGGGAATATACTAACACCCCTTAAGGCAATAAGAGGCAGAAGGTTCTCCTTTAATTCCTCCATCTATATCAACTCCCTTCAATATGAGTATTTCCCATTTAGACTAATATATTATACCTTAATTATCCATATATTTTCAACACGGATATTATAACAATTGGCACCCTAAGGGTGCCAATTATGCTGTGCTCTTTTTAAGAAGAGTCCTCTTATCTACAAGGGCCTCACACAAAACCTCCTCTATCCTCTCAACCGGAATAATCTCTATGTCCATTTCCTTAAAGTTCTCCTGATAATTTTCCTTTGGAATCAAAACCTTTTTTGCACCGGCCTTTCTTGCAGCTTCAATTTTTGCAAGGATTCCTCCAACTGGTTTTACAAATCCCCTGATTGAAACCTCACCAGTCATCGCAACTTCATTATCAACCGGAATTTCAGTTATAGCACTATATATCGCAGTTGTTATTGTAACCCCTGCAGAGGGACCATCGATTGGCATTCCACCAGGGAAATTTACATGTATATCATAGTCCCTCGTATCTATATCTAAGTATTGCCTTAAAACCGTTAAAACGTTTTCAACGGATCCCTTTGATGTGCTTTTCCTTCTAAGTTTTCTTCCAAAGGTTCCGGTTTCCTCTTCATCTATAATACCTGTTATAGTTAATTTTCCACTTCCCTTTTCAACCTTAATAGCTGTAGCTTCAACTTCTAGTAAAACTCCAAGATTTGCACCAACCACCGCAAGGCCATTAACGCATCCTACCTGAGGTTCCTTTGTAATCTTCTTATCCGGTCTTGGGCTATAGTGTCCGCTTTCTATAACGTATTCAACATCATTTACCGTTATATTCCATCTTTTTTCATTAATTGCAATTCCACCTGCAATCTGCACTATGTTAACGGCTTCCCTACCGTTTGTAGCATACTTTGCAACCGTCGATACAGCATCCTCATCTATTGTAAATCCGCCCTTCTTTGCCGCATTCCTTGCAATAATTTCGATCTCGTCTGGTGTTAGAGCCCTAAAAAATATTTCAACGCATCTTGATCTTATAGCGGGGGGGATTTCCTCTGGACTTCTTGTTGTTGCACCTACAAGTCTAAAATCTGCCGGAAGCCCATTTTCAAATATATCCTTAATGTGGGTTGGTATATTGGGATCCTCTGAAGAATAATAGACGCTATCCAAAAATACCTTTCTATCCTCTAAAACCTTCAAAAGCTTATTCATCTGAATTGGATGGAGCTCCCCGATTTCATCTAAAAATAGTATTCCTCCATGGGCCTTAGTGACAGCTCCGGGCTTTGGCTGAGGTATCCCTGCAACCCCTAAGGGCCCTGCCCCCTGATAGATAGGATCATGGACAGAACCTATTAAGGGATCCGCAATACCTCTATCATCAAATCTTACCGTTGCTGCATCAACTTCTATAAACTTTGCGTTGCTCTTAAAGGGGGAAATAGGATTTTTCTTGGCCTCCTCCAAAACAAGTCTTGCTGCAGCGGTCTTGCCTACACCAGGTGGCCCATAAATTATAACATGCTGAGGATTGGGTCCGCAAAGGGCTGCCTTGAGTGCTTTAATTCCCATCTCCTGACCTATGATTTCGTCAAAGGATGAAGGTCTTGTTTTTTCAGAAAGCGGCTCAGTAAGGCTTATAGATCTTAACTTGTTCAACTTTTCTAATTCCTTTTTACTTTCCTTTTCAATGTAAACCTTTGTGCTCTGCTGTCCCTTTAAAAGGTTATAAAAGTAAATGGCAATTATGGCTGTAAATATTAAATTTAAAATCACCAAAAACTGACTTGCAATCATAATTTCCCCTCCCTTTCTATTTCAAACTTATTATTTCCCTTTTAAAGCTCATTATTCAGGGAGGAGAAATAAAAAGAGGCTTAAAGAAGCCTCACGATACGCTCTGTGTCTTTAATTTAGCCCTTTTTGCGCTTTGAGAAGATTTTTTCTTTTTTAATGATTCGCCAATTATAAGCTTTGGAGGCTGTTTATTAACAACCGTATCCAAAGTGATTATACATTTTGCAACATCTTCCCTTGATGGAATTTCAAACATAACATCCATCATAAGCTCTTCCATTATCGCCCTTAAACCTCTTGCCCCTGTCTTTCTCTTTAGCGCTTCATCTGCGATAGCTTCAAGGGCTTCCCTTTCGAATTCTAATTCTACACCGTCCATTTCAAAGAGCTTAGCATATTGCTTTGTAAGGGCATTTTTAGGTTCAGTTAAAATGTTTATAAGAGCATCCTTATCAAGCTGATTTAAAGTAACTACAATAGGAACTCTTCCTACGAATTCCGGTATCATACCAAATTTTAAAAGATCTTCAGGAAGTATATGCTTTAGAATTTCTCCTACATTTCTTTCATTTTTGCTCTTTATTTCAGCACCAAAACCTATTGAATTTTTGTGAAGCCTCTTTTCTATAATTTTGTCAATTCCTTCGAAGGCTCCCCCACATATAAACAGAATATTTGTAGTATCTATCTGTAAAAATTCCTGATGAGGATGTTTTCTGCCACCCTGAGGAGGAACATTAGCAACTGTTCCTTCTAATATTTTTAAAAGTGCCTGTTGAACACCTTCCCCTGAAACATCCCTTGTTATTGAAGGATTTTCAGATTTTCTTGCAATCTTATCGATCTCGTCTATATAAATAATTCCCTTTTCTGCCCTTTCAATATCATAATCAGCATTTTGAATAAGCCTTAATAGTATGTTTTCAACGTCTTCTCCAACATAACCTGCCTCAGTCAACGTTGTAGCATCAGCTATTGCAAAGGGAACATTAAGCATCTTTGCAAGTGTTTGGGCAAGCAAAGTCTTCCCTGAACCTGTAGGTCCTAAAAGAAGTATATTGCTTTTTTGAAGTTCAACATCATCTCTTCTGCTCTTTGGTGCATTTATTCTTTTATAGTGATTGTAAACCGCAACTGCAAGTGCCTTTTTAGCTTCATCCTGACCAACTACATATTGATCAAGATATTCCTTTATTTCCTTTGGTTTTGGAAGATCTCCTGTTTCATAATCCTGTTCGTATTCTAATTCTTCAGTTATAATTTCAGAACAAAGTTCAATGCACTCATCGCATATATATACACCAGGACCTGCGATAAGCCTTTTAACTTGGTCCTGAGGTTTTCCACAGAAGGAACATTTTAATTTCTTTTCATCTAGTTTTGACATTGTGACACCCCACAATTATTTAGTAATTTTCTTGGTAATAACATCGTCTATAAGACCATATTCCTTTGCTTCAAGTGCTGTCATAAAGTTGTCTCTGTCTGTATCCTTTTCAATTCTTTCTATTGGCTGACCTGTTCTTTCGCTTAAAATTTCATTTAACCTTTTCTTTAACTTTAATATATGCTCCGCATGAATTGCTATATCTGTTGCCTGACCCCTTGCCCCACCAAGTGGTTGATGTATCATTATTTCGCTGTTAGGTAGAGCAAATCTTTTTCCCTTAGCACCAGCAGCTAAAAGAACCGCCGCCATCGAAGCTGCCATACCAACGCATATAGTTGAAACATCCGGCTTTATATATTGCATAGTATCATAAATAGCAAGACCTGCTGATATAACTCCTCCAGGGCTGTTTATATAAAGATATATATCCTTATCTGGATCCTCCGATTCTAAGAATAAAAGCTGTGCAATAACAAGGTTTGCAGTTTGATCGTTTATTTCATCCCCAAGGAAAATAATTCTTTCCTTTAAAAGTCTTGAATAAATATCGTAGGATCTTTCACCCCTTGCGGTTTGTTCAACAACTATTGGAACCAAACTCATAACTATCCCTCCTTTAATTTAAGTTAAAGCAATTGCCAAAAAGCAATTGCTTTAACAAATTAACCTATTATTTTGCTTTCACTAACAACAAAGTCTATAACTTTATTGTTCACAATTTCTTCAGCAATTAATGCTCTTTGTGAATCTAAAATAGCCTTCTTCATTCTTTCAATATCCTTAACTCCATAACGCTTTGCAAGTTCTTCTGCTCTACTTTCAATTTCCTCTTCAGTAGCTGTAATATTTTCTGCCTTTGCTATTGCTTCTAATACAAGGCTAGTTTTAACTCTGTTTGTTGCAACTTCCTTAAGATCGTTTCTTAAAGTTTCCATAGTGATTCCCATCATTTCGATGTATTGATCTATATTTAATCCTTGGTATCTTAATCTATAGTCCATATCCTTTACCATATAGTCGATTTCTTGATTTATCATGGCCTCTGGAATTTCAACCTCTGATGCATTAACAACTTTTCCGATAAGCTGATCCTCAAGTTCCATCTTTGCCCTTTTATCATTTTCTTCTTGAATTCTTTTTCTAATATCAGCCTTTAATTCCTCTAATGTTTCAAATTCTGAAACATCCTTTGCAAACTCATCATCAACTACAGGGTATTCCTTTACCTTTATATCCTTTATAGTAACCTTAAATAAAGCTGGCTTGCCCTTTAGATTTTCTGCATGATAATCTTCTGGGAATGTAACATTAACATCTACAGTTTCTCCAACCTTTGCACCTACTAATTGATCTTCAAATCCTGGAATGAATGTTCCTGAACCTATAACAAGCTCGTAATTTTCAGCCTTTCCACCTTCAAATGGTGTGTTGTCTATAAATCCTTCAAAATCTATAACAGCAATATCCCCTTTTTCTATTGTTCCATTTTCCTTGTTTATAATTCTGGCATTTTTTTCCTTTAACATGTTGATTTCAGCTTCAACGTCTTCATCCGTTACTAAGTAGCTTATTTTTGTAGCTTCAAGTCCTTTATATTGACCAAGCTTAACTTCTGGTTTTACTGTAACTCTTGCAGTATAGATAAAATCAACATCCTTACCAATTTGAACTATATCAAGTTCTGGGTAATCAACTGGATGAATATCGTTTTCTTCAACAGCCTTTGGATATGTTTCTTCTACTATGAAGTTAATAGCATCTTCATAGAAAACGCCTTCTCCATAGAATTTTTCAATAATAGCCATTGGAGCCTTTCCCTTTCTGAATCCAGGAACGCTAAATCTTGACACGTTCTTTTCATATGACTTTTTAAGAGCCTCTTTGAAATTTTCAACAGGAACAGTAACTTCAATTTTAACTACATTGTTTTCTATTCTTTCTACTTTTGTGTTCATTGAAAAATCCTCCATTCTATATTCAATTTTAATTTTTTACATATCTTAAAACCTTACAAATATGCACTATAATGATAACATACAATATTTTTACATTCAAGTGTAATTATCTATATAATTCTATCTTTTGCCCATCGAGCAAAAATATTATCGTCCCATCAAGATCCGTCCTTAAAATGTTTATATTGTTTTTCTTAAGAAGACTTAAAGTTTCCCTATGGGGATGACCATAATCGTTATTTTTACCACAGGAGATAACTGCATAGGAAGGGTTAACTTTATTTAAAAATCTGCTTCCAGTTGAGGATGAACTTCCATGATGTCCAACCTTTAAAATGTCAGCCTTAACGTCAAATTTTTTAATAATCTCATCCTCAGAAGGTTTTTCTGCATCCCCCATGAGCAAAATCTTGTTTTGGTCATAGCTTATCATCAATACTGCACTATAATTATTTAAATCTTCATAATAATTTCTATTAGGGGCTAAAAATTTAAATTCAACTCCATCTAACTGAAAATTTACCCCTGCCTTTGCTGTGTTTATTTTAAGACCTCTTTCCTCAATAGCTTCCATTAGATTTTCAAAGGATTTAGTATTTGAAGTAACCTTAGGCATATAAACCTTTTTAACATCAAAATTTTTGATAATATAATCCATGTTGCCTATATGATCTTCATGGGGATGGGTTGCAACAACATAGTCTATCCTTCTTATATTATACTCATTTAAAAAGTATTTTAATTTATTTTCTTCATTTTGTGAACCGGAATCTATCATTACATAATTATCACCTGGTGTTTTAATAAGAAGACAGTCTCCCTGACCAACATCAACAGTAAAAAAAACTAACTTTCCATTAAAGGTTGATATATCTGGACTTTGAATACTACAGGCATTAATAAGAAATAATGATAGTATTAAAAGAACAAACCAAATAAATTTTTTCATAGGATTCCTCCAAAATTTTTATCAGAATGTATAATAATTATAATTAAGGATAAAATATTAAATGGGTGCATAATTAAATATAATTAAAAAGGCAATCCCTTCTCCTGTTTTGTTCCTGTTCCTGTTTCAGTGCTGCCGCCTCATATTGTTTCCGTGGGGGTTGCCTTTTTATTTTGTCCCTCATACATGCTACATGCCTTAAATTTATCTGTTGTAGTTCCGTGTCTTTTGCAAAGCCCTTCACCGTCAAAAAATCTACAGGAAGCACAGTATAAATATTTAATATTATCATAGGGCTTTTCTTGCAACCTATTGAAAAAATTCATAAGATTATCATAATATTTATATGGATTAGAACTAATATTTTTATTGTCATTATCTACTTTAATATTTCCTTTTATCAAAATTGCTTGTTTTAAAAAATTTATTGCATTTACAATATTTTTTCTTCTACTTTCCATAGCCATAATTTCATACGCATTATAGGTGCATCTATCAAAAATGATGATTTCTTCAGTTTCTTTTTCTGCCTCTTTAAACAATTTTAATCTACTATCCAAAATCATATCAGTAGTCCTTTGAAAATTATTATCATCCTTTAAAAGCATGTAAATATGGCTTTTAAGGAGCCAAATCTGCTCGATCCAGGAAACATGATAGACCCCCATCTCGTCTCCTAACAAAATATCTCTAGTCCAATTTTTTTCTGCCCTTTCGATGAAGTTCATAGCCCTTTCAAAGGAGCATTCTTCTATAAACTCATGAGCTAAAACATATAGGTTCCAAACAAGTAGATTTCTTTCAATAAGATTAGAGGTATCATCTTTTATTGTATCTACAATTTCCAGTGCCATTATTATTCCTTCATGCCTCAATCCAAAGGTCCTATGAATTCCTGCCATAATCGACGACAATAAAAGATTTGTATAGTTTTTCTTATAATCCACCAAAAGAGTGCTTGATACAAACTTTTCTATGTCGTCTATTCTGTGGAACTTGAGCATATAATCACCATAAAGATTGCTTAATATAATTATATGTTCGAAATGTTCAATTGATAATGTGTTATGACTTAACTAATTTATAATTATCTTTTTTTAAAATATAATAATCATTCCCTACTTTTATTTTTACTCCGTTTTCATCATAACCTATAAACTCAACTAAATTAATATCCTTTATATTAAGATCTGTTATTCTTTTTATCTGCTTTGATTTTAAATCTATATACCAAAGATGAATACTACCGTCCTTTTTAAAATAAGGAAGCTCTGATAAAAACAAAATCCTCTCATCATAAGCGATATATGGCTTTGCCGCCCATATATAATCAGGGTTTGATGCTAATATATCCTTTCTATAAAAATTTTTATTTAGTTTTGATGATCTATAATAATCCCTTGTCAGCTCCTTAACATTACCCTGTGAATCTAAAAAAAGAATTTTACCTGCCTTAATATCGTCAAAAACAGCAAACTTTTTATTTTGAGAAATATTATAATTCGTCTCTCCCTTTAAATCCTTGATCTCGACTATTTCACCTTTAACCGTATCTATGTAAAATTCAATTATAGCCCCATCGCTTTTTTTATACTTTTCAACTTTTATATTTTTAACTTCCTTTTGAGACTCTTTTACGCTTTCCTTAGTCGTTGGTTCTTGTGTTTTTTTATCTCCAATCTTTTTTTCTATCTTCAACTTTTCAAAAAAAGCAAGATTGAATTTTTTTAAAAAGTCCAATTTAATAAATCTATCTCCAAAAAAATAAACAACGCTTATTATAATTAAAATTATCAAAGTAATGTTTATTCTTCTTCTTCGCATCATCTTTTCATAATCCTTGCTGAATATGCTGGGCTTTCCCATCCCTTCACCTCCCTTGTTTCTCAATAAGGATTATACACTAATATGTAAAAAAAATAAAGGATAAATAAAAAAACCACCATTTTGGTGGTTTTTTGGTGGGCCATCGGGGACTCGAACCCAGGACACCCTGATTAAGAGTCAGGTGCTCTACCAACTGAGCTAATGGCCCGCATTCTAACTGGTGCGCCCAGTAGGACTCGAACCTACGACCTCCAGATTCGAAGTCTGTAACTCTATCCAGCTGAGCTATGGGCGCTCACATATTAACTTATGTAAGCAAAATTAATGGTGGGCCATCGGGGACTCGAACCCAGGACACCCTGATTAAGAGTCAGGTGCTCTACCAACTGAGCTAATGGCCCACATTATGGTGCGCCCTGAGAGATTCGAACTCCCGACACACGGCTTAGAAGGCCGTTGCTCTATCCAACTGAGCTAAGGGCGCTTATCTGGAGCGGGTGATGGGAATCGAACCCACGTAACCGGCTTGGAAGGCCGGTGCTCTACCATTGAGCTACACCCGCATGCCTGGAGCGGGAAACGGGACTCGAACCCGCGACTTTCACCTTGGCAAGGTGACGCTCTACCAACTGAGCTATTCCCGCATAATAAATGGTGCGGGCGGAGGGACTTGAACCCCCACGCACGAGGCGCTAGATCCTAAGTCTAGTGCGTCTGCCAATTCCGCCACGCCCGCATATTTTGGTGAGCCACCGGGGAATCGAACCCCGGACACCAAGATTAAAAGTCTTGTGCTCTGCCGACTGAGCTAGTGGCTCACATGGCTGGGCAGGTAGGACTCGAACCTACGAAATGCGGGAGTCAAAGTCCCGTGCCTTACCGACTTGGCTACTGCCCAACATTTATGGGGTGGATAGTGGGATTCGAACCCACGACCTCCAGAGCCACAATCTGGCGCTCTAACCAACTGAACTATATCCACCACAATGGTGCGCCTTGAGAGATTCGAACTCCCGACACACGGCTTAGAAGGCCGTTGCTCTATCCAACTGAGCTAAAGGCGCTTATCTGGAGCGGGTGATGGGAATCGAACCCACGTAACCGGCTTGGAAGGCCGGTGCTCTACCATTGAGCTACACCCGCGCAATCGACATGTTTAATTATATCATATTTAATCATTTTGTCAAGCACTTTTTTAATTTTGGTCGGGGTGACAGGGATTGAACCTGCGACCTCATGGTCCCAAACCACGCGCGCTCCCATCTGCGCCACACCCCGACTTTTCGTCGTCGGCGTCGTCCGCCTGACGACATAATAGAGTATACAACAGAATGTGATATGTGTCAATACATTTTTTAAAATTTTTTTAGTTAATACTCAAATTTGTATGTAAAGGCTTCAAAATCGCCCTTTTCGTCGAATAGGAGTTTAATACACCCTGGACTTTTATCCCTTGGCAATGTTGTGCTTCCTGGATTTATAAAAAGTATATTATTTACCCATTCAATATTTTGAACATGGGTGTGACCATATAGGACTATATTGGCCTCTGCTTCTAATGCTCTAAAATAAAGTCTTTCAAGTCCAAAGTAAACGTTGTATCTATGGCCATGGGTTAACAATATTTTGTTGCCCTTTATAGTGATTATCTTTTCCGTTTCCTTATATGACCAGTCATTGTTTCCAGCTACATATACGATTTCAATATTATTATATTTTTCGCTTATCTTTTTGACATCCTCTACACAGTCTCCAAGATGAATCAAAAGATCAATCTCACCCATATTTTTAATTGCCTTATCCAGCATAAAGAGATTTTTATGGGTATCGCTTACAATTCCAACCCTCACTTCCGCTCCCCCTATAGCTTATACTTTTCTTCGAATAACTTAACAAAGTTATCAAGCGCCCTTCTTCTATGGCTAATTTTATTTTTTTCTTCTGGACTTAGCTGTGCAAATGTCTTGTTAAGTTCCGGATAAATAAATAACGGGTCATATCCAAATCCATTTTCACCTTTCTCCTCAAAGGCTATTTTCCCAAATACTTCCCCTCTTGCTAAAATTTTATCACCATCATCTGTTACAAAGGCAATCACAGTAACAAATCTGGCATCCCTTTTATCGTAAGGAACATCCTTTAAAAGCTCTAATAGTTTTTGATTGTTCTTTTTGTAATTCCCATGTTCTCCGGCAAATCTTGCTGAATATACTCCAGGCGCTCCATTTAAAGCAAACACTTCAAGCCCTGAATCATCAGCGATACAAGGCAATTTTGTTAACTTACAAATTTCAGAAGCCTTTTTAAGGGCATTTTCCTCAAAGGTAGTCCCATCTTCCTCAACCTCTACCTCTATTCCTACCTCCTTTAATGATAAAACTTCTATTCCATATTTATTAAGAATGGTTTTTATCTCATCAACCTTGTGCTTGTTATTGCTGGCTAGTATTATCTTCTGAAACTTCAACACTAATCTCCTCCCCAATTCTATTTGCAGCACTGCCTAACTCTCTTTTTTGAATTTCGATAAGTTTTTCTATCCCAATCTCTGCAGCTTCAAGCATCATATTAAGTTCTTTTCTATTAAAGGGTGACTCCTCTCCTGTTCCTTGAATCTCTACAAAATCTCCCTTGTCAGTCATAACAACATTCATATCAACCTTGGCCTTAGAATCCTCCTCATAGCAAAGATCAAGCAAGACTTCTCCGTCAAATATACCAACGCTTACAGCCGCCACATAATTTCTAATCGGATAGACAGCTAATTTTTCAACCTCATCAAGTTTATTAATGGCATCCACAAGGGCAATAAAGGCGCCTGTGATGGATGCTGTCCTAGTTCCACCATCTGCCTGAATAACATCGCAATCTATCCATATAGTTCTTTCTCCGATTTTTGTAAGATCAACCACTGATCTTAATGCCCTTCCTATTAGCCGTTGAATTTCTGCCGTTCTTCCATCTATCTTACCCTTTGCAGCCTCCCTTGGCTTTCTCTCCACAGTCGACCTTGGGAGCATCCCGTATTCACATGTAATCCATCCCTGTCCTGTTCCCTTTAAAAATTGTGGAACCTTATCATCGATGGATGCTGTGCAGATTACTTTAGTATCACCAAATTCAACTAAAACAGACCCTTCTGCATGTTTTATGTAATTTCTTGTAACCTTAATTGGCCTTAGCTCTAAGTTATCTCGTCCGTCAACTCTCATTTTAATCCTCCTTAAAAGCTTTATATATTTCATCAGATGATGGCTCTTTTATTTCTATTTCCTTACCACCATCGTTTAATATAATGTCCTTTTCTGTAATTTTTCCAATAATAGATGCATGTATTCCTTTTTCTTTAAATATATTTAAAAGCTCCTCTCCCTTTGAAGTTGAAATTAGCATGGCGCCACTTGAGATTAGCCTATACGGATCTAAACCTAAAGCATTACATATTGATTTTGTTTCTTCAAGCATTGGAATTTTATCCTTATAAACATATACTCCTTTCCCGCTTGATGCTGCGACCTCCCAAATTGCTCCTAATATTCCCCCTTCAGTTGCATCGTGCATTGAATTAACCCCAAATTTGCCTGCAACAAGTCCAACCTCCAAAACGCTGATAGACGGCTGCATTTTTTTTACTTTATCTAATATATGCTTATCAACTTTAAATATAAGTTTATCATAAAGCTCATTTGCCAAAATAAATGTTCCTTCAAGCCCTGCATAGCCTGTCATGATAAGATCATCTCCAACCTTTGCACCACCAGTTTTAACTATATTTTTCCCTTTTCCTATAGCTGTTATGGATAAGATATATCTATTAACAGCGTCGGTTATTTCTGTATGACCACCTAATATATCTATATTTAAACCTTCACAGGTTTTTATTATATCATCCATTATATTTTCAATTTCTTCTATTTTAGCATTGGGCGGTGCTAAAAGCGTTACGGTTATGCCTATTGGCCTTACCCCTGAAGATGCGATGTCGTTGCTGTTTATTATAACGCCAATTTTACCAATATCCTTAGTTGCAGCCGTAATAGGATCCGTCGTCACCACACAGACTTCATCGTCAAATTTAATGGCAGCACAATCCTCACCAATGGATGGCGTTACTATAACATCTTCATTTATTTTTCTTATTTTTCTCAAAATTTTTTCTCTTAAAATTTCGTTTGGTAGCTTTCCTATATCCATAGCCTAACCTCCATTCCAAATATATTATATTATTTTGTAAGAAAAAATTAAATGCCTTTGTAACATAACTTGTCCAATCATCATATTATAATAATAGAACTTTATTTGTCGGTGATTGAGGTGGATAAATTATTAGCCTTTGCTAAGCTGAAATATTATGCTCTAAATAATATTTTATGGACATTATTTTACTCAGGATGTGGAATCCCGTATTTTTTCAGTGAAAAGGAAAGAGAACATATCAACAAAATTTCCAGCGATGAGGATAAGGAACTTTTAGAAAATCTTATGCCTTTGCATTGTATTTATAAGGAAGCAAAGGCAGGCTTTTCAGAGGCGCCCTCTTCAATTGTAAACCCAGGGAAATATATTTGGGATTTTAATTCCTTTAAAAAAGAAATTACGGTAAGTTCACAAGTTTTTGCAATTACTTCAATGATAAGCCTTTTAAATCAACAGCCTACAACAGAAGCAAAGGATTTTATAATAAGACGACAGATTAAAAACTTTATAGAGTTTCTTACGGGTTATCTTAGAAACAAAGATGGTCTTTTTGTGGATGCAGAGGATAAAACAAAGTTTATCGGAGACAATTTAAAACTAAAACAAAACTCAAAGGAATTTGACTTTTTAGATCAAGTGTTGGTTTTTGAAGCCTTTATGGCTTACAAAGAAACACTAAAGGAAAACTCAGAAAAGGAGAAGATGTATAAACTAGATGGGGAGAAAATATTTAAGTTCCTCTATGAAAACTTCAATCTTGCCCTAGAGTTAACAACAAGAAATCTTTCCTTAATAATATCATCGCTATATAGAGCTTCAAAATATATAAAAGATGAAGAAATATTAACCTCAATTTGCGAGCTTATTGCCTTAGGTTGTGCAGAAATAGAATCAAGAATAAAAATAACTGGTGAAATTGAAAAATCACCAAATAATTTCCTTCCTGCTTCATTAATTACCCATTTTAGAGCAGCCTCGGCTCTTTTAGAAGGATATTTAATAACAAAAATTGAAAAGTTTAAAATCTCCGCCGAAAGAATATTGAATATGCTGCTTGAAACCTTTAACGAAACTTTGGGTATATTTGCCATTGAAGATGAAGTAAAATACTCCATAAGGGATGCTGCAGAAGTTATAAAATGTCTTTATACCTATTTCTTAATAAAAAAGGACGATAAATTATTAGATATAATCGACCTATTTATCAGCAATACTATCGATAAACTCGTTCAGTCAACAGTTGAAAGAAAAGTAAACATCGATGGATTGGATATAGAAATAAACGAAAACATTCCTATATTCAGCGAAGTGAATTTAGCTCCAGTATTTCTAAAGTCAATTAAAATAAGCAACAATTTAATTCCTCTATCTGAAGTATCTAAAAAGGTAGACAATCAATTTTCAATCTATGCAAGCTCAATATTCATTAATTTGCACTATTTGGGAGATACTAATAATGGGAGGGAAGAGGATGACCAACATCAACTGCTCGGCTAATTGCATTTATGAAATGGATGGCAAATGCAGCCTTGATCACATCAGCATAACACAAAACGTTTTAAATCAAGAAACCCAGTGTGCATATTACACGCCTAGAAAAACCCCTCCTGAAAAAAATAAACCCGCAAAATAGCGGGTTTATTTTTGTTATTTCTTTTCAATATATCCGTAATCGAAGTAAACGAATCCAAGAGCTGACTTATGAACATCCTTTACATAGTCCTTTATACATACAACATTTGTATAGTAGTAAAGTGGGATAAGTGGCATATCTTCCATAAGGATGTCTTCAGCTTCATGCATAAGTTGCATTCTCTTTGCTTGATCAAATTCCTTCTTTGCAGCTTCGATTCTCTTATCATATTCTGGATTGCTATATCCTATGTTGTTTTGTCCTCCATTTGTTACCCACATGTCAAGGAATGTCATTGGGTCAACATAGTCAGCAAGCCAACCGTGTCTTGCAAAGATATAGTTCTTATCGTTTCTTGTCTTTTGGAATACCTTCCATTCTTGGTTAGCAAGTTCTATATTTATTCCAAGGTTCTTCTTTAGCATATCTTGTATTGCCATTGCAATAGCCTGATGGCCTTGGCTTGTGTTGTAAATTAACGTAAGTTTTGGGAATCCCTTTCCATCTGGATATCCAGCTTCTGCAAGAAGTCTCTTTGCTTCTTCTACATTACCCTCTGCTGGGAAGTAGTCCTTCTTCTTAAAGTCTGTTCCATCAGCATCTGGAATACCATTTGGAACGAAGGATGTTGCTGGTAATTGTCCACCCTTAGTTACATTTTCAACTAATGCCTTTCTATCAATTGCAAGAGCAATTGCCTTTCTTACTCTAACATCCTTTATAGCCTTTGCAGCAGCTGGGTCTATCTTTTCTGCATTTGGTGAAAGGTTAAAGATGTAGAAATAAGTTCCAAGGTTTGATAAAATTTGAGCTTCTCCTGTCTTTACCATGTTTGGAATTTCAGCCTGTGGTGGTGATTCAATGAAATCAAGCTGTCCAGTTCTAAACGCAGCAAGGGCACTTGTTGCTTCTTCAAGCATCTTCATTTCGATTCTTGAGAATTTTACCTTATCTGCATTATACCAGTTTGGATTCTTTTCAAGAACGATAGCATCCTTTTGTCTCCATTCCACAAGCTTGAATGGTCCGTTTGAAATATAAGTTTCTGGTCTTGTTGCCCAACCTTGAGGATCCTTTTCAACTACATCCTTTCTTACAGGCATATATGTTGGGAATGCAGTTAAGGATAAGAAGTATGGTGTTGGTGCTTCAAGTGTAACTTCAAGAGTATAGTCATCAAGCGCCTTAACTCCTAATTGGTCAACAGGCATCTTTCCTTCGTTGATTGCCTGACCGTTCTTTATATAGTATAACTGATAAGCATATTCTGATGCAGTAGCTGGGTCAAGAGCCCTTTGCCATGCATAAATGAAATCTTGGGCCTTAACGGGCTGACCGTCAGTCCATTTTGCATCTTTTCTTAAGTAGAACTTATAAGTTAATCCATCTGCTGATACATCCCATTTTTCAGCAATTGCTGCAACTGGTGAATCATTTGCATCAAGTCTTGTTAAACCATCAAAGCAGTTAACAATAACTGTAGCACCGTCAACGGCACTATTTAATTGTGGGTCGATTGTTGCTGGTTCTGCACCTAAGTTATATCTAATTGTTTGACCAGCTCCGCCTCCCCTAGCACAGCCTGAGAATAATGATACTCCTAAGGCTAATACTAAGGCGAGGACGATAAATAATTTTGATTTTTTCATCTTCATTCCTCCCCTTTTTTATGTATATTTATCCGGCACTAAGGCCGGATATTGACATTAATATAAGTGACAAGCAACCATATGTCCTCCACCAACATCCTTAAAAACTGGGTCCTGCTCTGAGCAAATAGGTTTTGCGTATTTACATCTTCCTTTGAATCTGCATCCAGGAGGTGGATCGATTGGTGATGGTATTTCTCCTTCTAGAACTATTCTCTTTTTTGACATAGCCTCATCTGGGTCTGGTATTGGTATTGCAGAAAGTAGTGCCTGTGTATATGGATGAAGCGGTTTTGTATAAAGCTCATTGCTCTCTGCAAGCTCAACCATCTTACCAAGATACATAACCCCAACTCTATTGGAAATATGCTTAACCATTGAAAGGTCGTGGGCTATAAATAGGTAAGTTAATCCAAAATCTCTTTGTAGGTCCTCAAGCATATTTACAACCTGAGCTTGAATTGAAACGTCAAGGGCTGATATAGGCTCGTCACATATTATAAACTCAGGTTGAACTGCAAGGGCTCTTGCAATACCAATTCTCTGTCTTTGACCACCTGAGAACTCATGTGGGTATCTGTTTGCATGTTCGCTGTTTAATCCAACGACGTTTAAAAGATAATGAATTCTTTCCATTCTTTCTTTACCAGTCATGAGCTTATGGATGTCTATTGCTTCGCCTATTATGTCAGCAACCGTCATTCTTGGGTTTAATGATGCATATGGGTCTTGGAATATCATCTGCATCTTCTTTCTATAAGGAAGCATTTGATTTGGAGTAAACTTTGCAATATCTACCCCATCATATATTATTTCACCGGAAGTTGGTTCGTATAATTTTATTATTGTTCTTCCTGTTGTTGTTTTCCCGCATCCAGACTCTCCAACAAGACCTAATGTTTCTCCCTTCATGATTTCGAAGGAAACATCATCCACTGCCTTAACATAGCTTACTTGTCTTCCAAAGAGTCCCTTCTTTATAGGGAAATACATTTTAAGATTTTTTATGCTAATAAGTGCCTTTTTATTTTCCATCATTCATGCCTCCTTCCAACTGGTGCTTCAACTTTTGGCGCATCAGGATGGTTTAGCCAGCATGCTGCCTTGTGATTTTCTCCAACTTCAAAGAGTGGAGGCATATGAGTCATACATACCCTCATGGCATACTCACATCTTGGAGCAAATGGACATCCTGCTGGTGGTTTTAAAAGGTCTGGTGGCTGTCCATCGATTGGCTTTAGCCTTTCCTTTACAAGGGTCTTTGGATTTGGAACGCTCCTTAAAAGTCCCCAAGTATATGGATGCTTTGGATTATAGAATATATCTGAAGTTTTTCCTGTTTCCACTATAAGGCCACCATACATAACATTTATTCTATTACATACGTCAGCAACAACTCCAAGGTCGTGGGTTATTAGAATTATTGAAGTATTGATCTTTGACTTTAAATCCTTCATAAGCTCTAAAATCTGAGCTTGGATAGTAACGTCAAGGGCTGTTGTTGGCTCGTCGGCAATTAGAAGCTTTGGCTCATTTATAAGGGCCATTGCTATCATAACTCTTTGTCTCATACCGCCTGAAAATTCATGAGGATACTGCTTAATTCTCTTTTCTGGGCTAGGAATTCCTACTAGCCTTAACATCTCAACTGCCCTTTTGTATGCCTCTTCCTTAGGCATCTTCTTATGCTTTAAAAGAGGCTCTGTTAGCTGATCGCCAACTGTTAATACTGGGTTTAAAGAAGTCATAGGATCTTGGAAAATCATTCCTATTTCATTACCTCTAATTTTTTGCATTTCGTTTTCTGAAAGGCTAGCAAGGTCTCTACCATCAAACCAGATTTCTCCATCAACTATTTTCCCGTTGTCAGCTAAAAGTCTCATAACTGACATCATCGTTATACTTTTACCACTACCTGATTCTCCAACTATACCAAGGGCTTCTCCTTTATCGAGGTGAAAGGATACGCCTCTTACTGCCTTTACTTCTCCAACATGTGTAAAGAATGATGTTTTTAAGTTCTTTATATCTAATAATCTTTCCATAGTGTCCCTCCTACTTACGCATCTTTGGATCTAGCGCATCTCTTAATCCATCTCCAAGGAAGTTAAATGCAAGTATCGTCAATGATATTGCAAGGGCTGGGAATAACATCTGATATGGATATATATACAATGTTTCCATTGCTTCTGATGCTAAAACTCCCCAAGAAGCCATCGGAGCTGAAACTCCAAGTCCTATAAAGCTCAAGAATGCTTCTGTAAATATCGCTGATGGAACCGATAATGTAAGTGTTACTATAATTGGTCCCATACTGTTTGGAATAAGGTGTCTTAATATAATCCTCATGTGTGGTGCACCTAAAGTCTTTGCAGCAAGAACGAATTCCTGTTGCTTTAATGAAAGAACCTGAGCTCTAACTATTCTTGCCATTGATAGCCAATATGCAATCGCTAAGGCGAAAATTATACTCTTTAATCCTGCACCTATAACAACCATTATAAGAATTACGTAAAGAAGCATTGGTATCGCATAAAGTGTATCAACAATTCTCATCATTATATTGTCAACTCTACCGCCAAAGTAGCCTGAAATACCACCGTATAAAATACCAATTGTAAGGTTTAATATACTTGCAGCGTAACCAACTACAAGTGAAATTCTGGCACCGTATAAAATTCTTGTGAATATATCTCTTCCAAATGGATCAGTTCCAAACCAGTGGGCTGAACTTGGGCCTTGGTTTGCAATTGAAAAGTCCTGTGAATAATAGTTATATGGTGATAAATATGGTCCTACTATTGCAACCAAAGTTATAAATATTACGAAGAAAAGTCCCCCCATAGCAAGCTTATTCTTCTTTAATCTTCTCCAAACGTCCTGCCAATAGGTTTCGCTTGGCCTTACAATTTCATTGATATTTCTTTCTTCCTTTGGAACCTTTTCAAACATATCCTTTGTTAACTGAAGGTTTGTATATTCCATATCGTCTCCTCCTTACGCTTCTAGCTTAATTCTTGGGTCTATTACTGCATATAATAAGTCAACTATAAAGTTAAATGCTATAAGCAAGAAGCTGTCGAATACTGTAAGACCCATTATCATCGAATAATCTCTGTTGTATATTCCTGTAACGAACTCTCTACCAAGACCTGGTATACCAAATACCTTTTCTATAACGAAACTTCCTGTTAAAATACCTGCCATTAAAGGTCCTAAATAAGTAACTATTGGAATAAGTGCGTTTCTTAATGCATGCTTGTAAATAACGACATTTCTTGATAATCCCTTTGCCTTTGCTGTTCTTATATAGTCCTGTCTTATAACATCAAGAAGGCTTGACCTAGTTAATCTCGCTATAAATGATAATGAGTATCCGCCAAGAGCTAAAACTGGCATTACATAGTTTGCTGGTCCTTCAAAGCCTACAGCTGGAAGAATTTGAAGCTTAACAGCAAAAACTAAAATTAAAAATGTTGCCATAACAAAGCTTGGAACAGTAACTCCTAATGTTGCAATAACCATAACAAGCTGATCCTGCCATTTTCCTTGATTTAGAGCTGCTGTAACTCCAAGATAAGTTCCAAATATGAGTGAAACAATAACAGTTACAAGTCCAAGTTTAGCTGATGTTGGGAAGGAATAAGCAATAATATCATTTACTGTTCTTCCTTCATACTTTAATGATGGTCCAAGATCTCCCTTTAAAAGATTTTTCATATACATCATATATTGCTCAGAAATAGGCTTGTTTAGCCCAAACTTTTCCTCAAGATTTGCCTTAATCTGAGGTGGAAGCGGCTTTTCGCTATCAAATGGACCTCCAGGGATAGCATGCATTAAGAAAAATGTTGCTGTTGCTATTACCCAAAGAGTTACAATACTGGCCACGAGTCTTTTGATGATGTAATTTAGCATACGATCTCTCCCCTCTTTTTTGCGTTTGTTAACTTTATTTTAATTTGTTTTAAATTTTTTAACAAATTGAAAAAATTTAATTTTCGTTAAATTTTTAATATATTTCTCTCGATTTTTCGTTATTTATTGGATTTTCGAATACATTCTGATATTGCCTTCAGTTTTTAAAAAAATTTAAAAATAATTTAAACTACGAAATAAATTATAATTCAAATAAAATTTTAATTCAAGATAAAATTTTTGAATTAAAATATGTGTTATTGTTTCATGAAAAAGAATTTTTATGCAAGTATCTACTAATAAACTAATGTTTTTATTTATATTTATAAATTGTTATTTATAAAACAAATTTAAAATTCTTTTTTCATAATATTTTTTATATTGAATAATATTTTTTTATTAATTTTAATAATTTTTTGAATAGTTTTTATTTTGAAGGTATTTATCCAAAAATAAAACGCATGCTAGTTAGCATGCGTTATCTTTTTAAAAGCTCTTCTTCTACTAATTTATTAACCATCTGAGGATTTGCCTTACCTTTTGAGGCCTTCATAACTTGACCTACTATAAATCCAACCGCCTTTGTCTTTCCGTTTTTAAAATCTGTCACAGATTGTGGATTTTCGTCGAGAACTTTATTAACTATTTCCCTTATTGCAGCTTCATCTGTAATTTGAACAAGTCCTTTTTCTTCGACAATTTTTTCAGGATCCTTTCCTGTTTCAAACATATCTACAAATACCTTTTTTGCAATTGTATTTGATATTGTTCCCTTTTCAACTAGGGAAATCAATTTTACAAGGTCCTTTGCAGTAAATTTTACATCCGTAATTTCCATTTCCCTGTCGTTAAGTATTCTTAAAACTTCACCCATAATCCAGTTGCTTATTGTCTTTGGATTTCCTCCGATATTTACAGCTTCTTCAAAGAAGGCTGCAAGTTCCTTTGAAGTTGTAATTATATTTGCATCATATTCTGGAAGGCCAAATTCTTCGATATATCTTCTTTTCTTTTCATCTGGAAGCTCTGGCATAGTTCTTTTAATATCTTCAATCCATTCATCATCAAGCTTTAAATAAACCATATCAGGTTCAGGGAAATATCTATAATCATGAGCCTCTTCTTTGCTTCTCATAACTATAGTCTGACCCTTTGCCTCATCCCATCTTCTAGTTTCCTGAACTATTCTTTCTCCCTTTTTAATTGCATTTATCTGTCTTTCAATTTCATACTCAAGGGCCTTTTCAAGGGCTTTAAAGGAGTTCATGTTCTTTATCTCTGTTTTTACTCCAAACTCGGTTGAACCCTTTGGCCTTACTGAGACGTTGGCATCACACCTTAATGAACCTTCCTGCATCTTGCAGTCGGAAACTTCTGTGTATAAAAGGATTGATCTTAACTTTTCAAAGAACATCCTTGCCTCTTTTGGACTTCTCATATCCGGCTTTGTAACTATCTCAATTAATGGCACACCGGATCTATTAAAATCTATAAGTGAATTTTCCCCCTCATGAAGGGCCTTTCCTGCGTCCTCTTCAATATGTATTCTTTGAATTCCAATCCTTTTTACTCCTTCATCGGTTTCAATTTCAATATATCCTTCACTGCAGAGGGGAGTTTCATGCTGAGTAATCTGATAATTCTTTGGTGCATCCGGATAAAAATAGTTTTTTCTTGCCATATATGTATCCTTATTTATTTTACAGTTTAATGCAAGACCTGCCTTTATAGCAAAGTCTACAACTGATTTATTTAAAACCGGTAATGCTCCAGGAAGTCCAAGGCAAACAGGACAGCAATGGGTATTTGCCTCTCCACCGAATTCAGTAGTGCAGGAGCAGAATATCTTTGATTTTGTTGAAAGCTCTGCATGTATCTCAAGACCGATAACTGCTTCAAAATCCATATTAGCACCTCCTATAGATTAGGCCTTAAGTTAAGGGATAGAGCCTTTTCAATTCCATGAGCAAGGCTTATAATCTCCCCTTCTTTAAAGTAATTTCCTATAATCTGAAGCCCTACAGGTAAGTTGTCTGATAAACCTGCCGGGATGGACACTGCAGGAAGTCCTGCAATATTAACAGGAACTGTGCAGATATCTGATAAATACATCTTTAGTGGATCATCAGCCTTTTCTCCAAATTTGAAGGCAACCGATGGTGATGTTGGAGATATTATTAAATTAACATCCTCAAAGGCCTTCTTAAATTCATTGATTATTAAAGTTTTAACCTTTAGAGCTTTTTTGTAATATGCATCATAATATCCGGATGATAGTGCATAGGTTCCTAGCATAATTCTTCTTTTAACTTCGCTTCCAAAGCCTTGGCTTCTTGATTTAACATAAAGGTCAACGACATCCTCAAAGTCCTTTGCCCTAACTCCATATCTTATGCCGTCAAATCTTGCAAGATTTGAACTAGCCTCTGAACTTGAAAGAATATAGTAAACCGCAAGGGCATATTGGGACATTGGAAGATTTATTTCCTTTATTTCAGCACCTAAATCCTTTAAAAGGGCAATGGCCTTTTCTATTTCCTTTTTAACTCCATCATCTATGCCTTCTCCAAAGTATTCCTTTGGAAGACCAACCTTAACTCCCTTAAGGGATTTATTCAAATATGTAGTAAAATCCTCTACCTTAACATCTGCTGAGGTTGAATCCCTGTTATCCTTTCCACATATTGCATTTAAGACTAAAGCAGCATCCTCCACATCCCTTGTAAAAGGTCCTATCTGATCTAGGGATGATGCAAAGGCAACAAGTCCATATCTTGAAACCCTTCCGTAGGTAGGCTTAAATCCAACAACACCACAAAGTGACGCCGGCTGCCTTATTGAACCTCCTGTATCAGAACCTAAAGTATAATATGCCTCGCCTGCTGCAACTGCTGCTGCAGAACCACCTGAGGATCCCCCTGGCACCCTTTCTAAATCGTATGGATTTCTTGTCTTTTTAAAGGCAGAATTTTCTGTTGATGAGCCCATTGCAAACTCATCCATATTAAGTCTTCCAACGATTACTGCCCCATTATCCTTTAGCCTTTCTACAACAGTTGCATCGTATGGTGAGACGAAGTTTTCCAGTATCTTTGATGCACAGGTTGTTTTTCTGCCCTTCATGCAGATGTTATCCTTAATAGCCATTGGAATTCCTGCAAGGTCCTTTACATCTTCCCCTTGTGCTATTTTTTTATCAATTTCCTTTGCGGCCTCTATTGCATCTTCAAAAACTTCTAAGTATGCGTTAACCTTATTATCAACCTCATTTATTCTTTCTAATGTTTTTCTTGTAACCTCTTCTGCTGTAACTTCCCTTTTTCTTAAAAGATCCCTAACCTCATGTGCTGACAAGTAATGCATCCTTATCCCTCCTAATCAACAACTTTAGGAACCCTAAAGTATCCATTTTCTTTATCTGGAGCATTTAAAAGAACCTCATCAAGGCTCAAGGATGGCTTAACCTCGTCCTCCCTTAAGGCGTTAAACATAGGATATGATGATATGCTTATTTCAACGTTTTCTGTATCAATTTCATTAAGCTTTTCAACAAACTGCAAAATCTTATTAAAATCCCCTACGAACTTTTCCTTTTCCTCTTCGCTAAACTCAAGCCTTGCAAGTTTAGCAACATAGTCAACTTGACTTTTATCTACTGCCATAATAACCTTCCTTTCCCTTTAAGTTTATCTTTATTCATTATAGCAGAATATAGAATTTTTCTAAATATTTTCAGCCTCCTTTATCATTTCTAAAAATTCTGCCTCGTTTACAATCTTTATATTAAGTTCCTGTGCCTTTTTAAGTTTGCTTCCAGGGCTTTCACCAACTAAAACAAAGCTTGTTTTTTTAGAAACGCTTCCCGAAACCTTTCCACCTAACCTTTCAATTAATGATTCTACTTCATCCCTTGTAAATTTTTCTAAAGTTCCAGTAACAACTATCGTTTTGCCTTCAAATATTTGAGGTGCTGCAGAACCTTCTTTTAGTGTAGCCATATTTACTCCTGCAAGTTTGAATTTTTCAATAAGCTCAAGGTTATGCTCCTCCTTGAAAAATTCAAAAATGCTTCTTGCAATTTTTTCTCCTATTTCTTCAACCTGCATTAAATCCTCAATGCCCGCCTTTATTATATTATCAAGGGTTTTAAAATGCTTTGTTAAATTTTTAGCAGATTTTAAACCTACATATCTTATTCCAAGTCCAAATAGGAATCTTTCTAAATCATTTTCTTTGCTTTTTTGAATGGCTTGAATTAGCTTTGCAGCAGACTTTTTCCCAAACCTTGGAAGATTTACAAGGTCCTCCTCCTTTAAAAAGTAAAGGTCAGCAGCATCCTTAATAAGGTTATTATCTAAAAGTAGATTTACAACCTGTGGACCTAATCCTTCTATATTCATGGCATCCCTTGACGCAAAGTGAACTATGCTTCTTTTTATCTGGGCAGGGCAGGACATATTGGTGCATCTTAAAACTGCCTCTCCTTCCTCCCTTACAGCCAAACCGCCGCATACAGGGCAATTCTTTGGCATTTCAAAGGCAACTTCGCTTCCATCCCTTTCTTCAAAAACAACCTCGACAACTTCAGGGATTATTTCCCCTGCCTTTTGGATAATTACTGTATCTCCGATTTTTATATCCTTTTCCCTAATATAGTCTTCGTTATGTAAAGTTGCCCTTGAAACCGTCGTCCCTGCAATTCTAACCGGCTCTAAAATTGCAGTTGGAGTTATAGCCCCGGTCCTTCCAACCTGAAGGATAATATCCTTTAACTTTGTTTTTTTCTTTTCCGCTGGATATTTATAGGCAACTGCCCATCTCGGGGTTTTTGCCGTTTGGCCTAATATGTCCCTTTTATCAAGCTCATTAACCTTTACTACAACCCCATCTATATCGTAGGGCAGATCTCCCCTTGTCTCTCCTAATTGTTGAATTTTTTCTATAACTTCATCTATATCTTTGCACACATATCTTACTGGGCTTACCTTAAACCCAAGCTCCTTTAGATATTCAAGTCCGTCCTTGTGCTTTTCAATTTTAGGTCCTGAATATCTTTGGATGTTGAATATAAATATGTCAAGTTTTCTCTCTGCTGTAATTTTGGGATCAAGCTGCCTTATGGAGCCTGCTGCTGCATTTCTCGGATTTGCAAATAGGGGCAGCTCTAATATTTCACGCTCTTCATTTAGCCTTTCAAATTCTTTTTTAGGCATATAAACTTCACCACGAACCTCTAAAAGGTTCTTATCCTTGATCCTTAGAGGGAGAGATTTTATGGTTTTTACGTTTTGAGTAACATCCTCTCCTATATTTCCATCTCCCCTTGTTGCTGCCCTTACAAGCTCTCCATTTTCATAAAGAATTGAAACGGAAAGTCCATCTATCTTTAATTCCACCACATATTCAACCTCACCAACTGTCGATACTACCCTATTGTGCCAATCCTTTAACTCTTCAAAGGAAAAAACATCCTGCAAAGAGAGCATTGGGACAGCATGCTGAACCTGTTGGAATTCTTTAAGGGGTTTTCCCCCAACCCTTTCGGTGGGGGAGTTTGGTGATTTAAACTCAGGGTATTCCTCCTCAAGCTTTTTAAGTTCCCTCATCAGCATATCGTATTCATAGTCGCTTATTTCAGGATTATCCTCAACATAGTATTTATGGTTGTGATATTCTATAATCTCCCTAAGCTCTTCTATCCTCTTTTTTATATCCTCCATCCTATCCCTCCTAAACAACCTCAAGGGGTGCTGTTGATAAAAGTAAAGTTTTAACTCCTGCCTTTTCAAAGCTAACTGTAACCTGAAGATCTCCTTTAGAATCCTTTATGGCAATCACGATTCCAATTCCAAATATCTTATGCTTTACCCTATCGCCAAGCTTAACTTGAATATTATTTTTCTTTTTAGGCTCCTCAATTTTTACTTTGCTATCAACAGTATAGGCAAGCTGAGTCTTAGGCTTTAGGTCTTCATAGATAAACCTTGATGGCTTTGATGTCTTCCTCGATAAATCCTCCAAAAGGTCCTCTGGAATTTCATCTATAAAGGAGGATACCGGATTAAAGGATGTCCTTCCAAAAATTAACCTCTGTTTTGCACATGTAAGATACAATATTTCCTTTGCCCTTGTAATTCCAACATAGCAAAGTCTTCTTTCTTCCTCCATTTCATCATCGTCCTCAAGGGCTGAAAAATGAGGGAATATTCCATCCTCCATGCCGGCTATAAATACAACTGGAAACTCAAGCCCCTTTGCTGCATGCAGTGTCATCAATGTCACTGATGTTTTTCCTTCTATTGTATCTTGGTCTGATACAAGGGATATCCTTTCAAGATAAGCCTCAAGGGTTTTTTCCTCCGAAGTTTGTTCAAATTCAACTGCAGATGAATAAAGTTCCTTTAGGTTTTCAATTCTTGCATCCGCCTCAGGGGAGCCCTCCCTTTGAAGCTCATCTAGATATCCTGTTTTTTCAAGGATTTCGTTTATAAGTTCTGAAACCTTAATTTGATTTTTTATGCTTATAAAGTAATTCATCAGGGACGTAAACTTTCTTATTGCCGACTCTGCCCTTCCTGATATTCCAACTAAAGCTAAATTATTAAGGGCATCAAAGAAGGATATGGACATCCTTTCTGCTGCCTGCCTTATTTTATCTAAAGTAGCATCCCCAATGCCCCTTTTGGGTGTATTTATAATCCTTTCAAGGCTCAGGGTATCCTGTGGATTGTTTATAAATTTTAAATAGGAAATGATATCCTTAATTTCCTTTCTGTCGTAGAACTTAAAGGCACCAACAACCCTATAGGGGATTCCCTGCCTTACAAAGGCCTCTTCTAAAATACGTGACATAGCGTTGGTTCTATAAAGAACAGCAAAATCCCTATGGGAATAACCGTCCCTCAAGAGCTTTTCAACCTCATAGGCTATAAACTTTGCCTCTTCTTGATCTGTTTCCGCCCTGAAAAACTTTATATTATCCCCAAGTTTATTCTGCGTCCATAGCCTTTTCGCCTTTCTGTTTTCATTGTTTGCAATGACATAGTTTGCTGCTTCAAGTATCCTCTTGGTGCATCTATAGTTTTGCTCTAATTTAACAACTTTAGCCTCAGGAAAGTCCTTTTCAAAATCTAAGATGTTTCTAATATCAGCCCCACGCCATCCATAAATTGAGTTATGAACGACTACATCGCTACATACATACTGTCTTAAATGCTCCACCGATAAATCAAAAACAAAGCCTTTATATTCTTCAAATTCTACTTCCTCTATTATGTCCTCTACAATTTTGTTCCCTTCCCTTACTGCAATTGACATTGTAGGCCTTAAGTGGGCAAATGGCATAAACCTAAAGGCTTCGTTCTCTGTAAGCCTTGCTCTTCTTAGGACCTCAAAGTAGCTATCCTCCTTTTGAATACTCTTAACATAATCCTCCGCTTCATCGTATTCCTTTCGTGCTGTTTCTATTCTCCATGTTTCTCTTTTGCCATTCCTTACCGGGAATCCCTTCACCTTAAATTTTTCTCTTAAATCATCTCCTGTTGTGTTAAGTGATATCCTGTGTCCATGATAACCTTCTTTATAGAACCTATACTCAGAGAAGAAGGTCAGGTTTATAATCCTCCTTACAGAGTTTCCCCTAATAACAGCATTAGGAATATGATGAGGATATTCTTCAAATATAAAATTTTCCTCCATAAGCTTTGCTGCTCTTTCGTGTGTATCTATTTTTTCATAAAGCTCATCGACTTGTTCTTGAGTCATAGCTATTTTTCTTCCAATAGTATTGAATACTGTTGTTGGGATTCCATATTTTATTGAAAAGTATTGCTCAAAGAAGGAAGCCTCCGTTTTATCCTTACAAATCCTAAGTATCCAAACCTTATCGGCATGTTCCTGATTAATCCTTACCATAAGTCCATTTACTATTTCTCCATCCCTTGAGCGAACCCCTTGGGTTTGACCTATTCTATAGCCCTTTCCTTTTTTATACATTAAATATACATAGTAAATTCCCTGACTTGGGTTTATCTTTGCAAAGGTAATGTGGTTAGGAGTTGCTTTAATTGTTTTTCCGCCCTTTGTTTTAACCTTTACAACTACTCCTTCATATTCCTTTTTAATAATCTTATTTACAATACCAAAGGTAGTCTTCCCAAAACCTGCAGCAGAAAGAACCCTATCCCCTTCCTTTATATTTTCAATTTCTACAAATCCATTTTCCGTTGAAACCCTTTGACCTTCTATGAGGCACTGATCATCATCTCCTACAACACAAAGGTTTCTGTGCTCCTTTGCAAGAAGATTTACAAGCTCATACTGAGCCCTGTTGGTATCCTGATACTCGTCAACAAGAATATATTTAAACTTCTTTTGATAATGTTTTAAAACATCTTCGTGATTTTTAAAAAGCTCAATTGTCTTAAAAATAATATCATCAAAATCAAGGGCATTATTTATTTTAAGTTTCCTTTGATATAAGGAATATATTTCAGCTATTTTTTTGCTTCTAAAGTCATTACTCATCCTCAAATATTCTTTTGGATCAATTAACTGATCCTTTAAGCTTCCTATTTTGCCTAGCATCTCCTTTGGAGGATATACCTTTTCGCTAAGATTAAGCTCCTTTAAAACCTGTTTTATTATCTTTTCCTGGTCAGATGTATCGTATATTACAAAATTTTTGCCATAACCTAATCTTTCTATATCGTTTCTAAGTATCCTTACACAGGCTGAATGGAAGGTGCTAATCCACATGTGCTGGGCCTTATCCCCAACAAGGGACATTACCCTTTCCTTCATCTCATCTGCAGCCTTATTTGTAAATGTTATGGCAAGTATTGAATAAGGGCTAACTCCCCTTTCTATTAAATATGCTATCCTATAGGTTAAAACCCTTGTTTTACCAGAACCTGCCCCTGCCAAAATCAAAAGGGGGCCTTCTGTTGTAGTTACCGCCTCATATTGTTCCTTATTTAACTTGCTAAGATCCAGCATCTTTTCCACCTCTAAAACAAAATTCCTTAATATTATATCATTCCCCATAAATCATTGACAACAAAGTAGAGCTACTCCTTGGACCTCACAGCCTCCCTTAAGAGCTCAACTTCCTCATCCGTCAGCTCCCTATACTCGCCTAATTCTAAATCTTCATCAAGCTTTAATGGGCCAAATTCTATTCTTTTTAAATATATAACTTTTTTACCAACCGCCTCAAACATCCTTTTTACCTGATGATACTTTCCTTCATATATAACAAGCTCAATTTCAGAAACTTCGCCTGAAACTAAAATTTCAAGATCTGAAGGCAAAGTCCTATAACCATCGTCAAGGACTACCCCTTTTTTAAACTTTTTAACATCATCTTCAGTTACCCTTCCTAAAACCTTTGCGTAGTATTTCTTTGGAACGTGTCTTTTGGGGGATAAAAGAAAATGATTAAGTTCACCGTCGTTGGTTAAAATCAAGAGCCCCTCAGTATCCTTATCAAGCCTTCCAACTGGTGATGGGGAAAACACCTTGTATTCATCGTCTATAAGATCAAGGACGGTTTTTTCAACATCATCGTATGTAGCCGTAATTACCCCTTTAGGCTTATTGAGCATAAGATATATAAATTCTCTGTAAAATACTTTTTCACCATCAACTAAAATTTCATCCTTTTGAGGGTCCACATGGATGGAGCTATCCTTTACTAATTTTCCATTCACTTCAACAAGTCCATCCTTTACCATCATCTTAACTTCTTTTCTTGTTCCATATCCTAAATTTGAAAGTATCTTATCAAGCCTTTCTCTTTTCATGCTATCTCCTCCACCATTTTCATTAATATGATTTTAACCTCAAAAAAGAAAAAAGGCAATTCCAAAGGAACTGCCAAACTAATCCACCGCCTTTTCCCTTCGAACATTCTCCCTCTCAAGCAATAGGGCAATTAGCATATTTGATATTGCAATCTTTGGAAAGGCCATAGCAATGAATCTTCTCATCCTTTTTACCTTTTCATCCTTTTCTTCTATATTAGCATCATAGGATATTAAATATTTTTTATCAAAGGCATTTTTCAAAAGCTCCTTGTCAAATTCAAGTTGAGTCCTTGCAAGTAAAAGCCTATTTATCCATGGCATATTTTCTTTATAGTTTTCGCTTTCTATAATTTTATTATATTCTTCTAATATTCTCTCGGATAGTTCCTTTAGGGTATAAACCCTTTTTCTTTCTATTCCAAGCTGCTCTGCTGCTATTTCAAGCATCGCAGGAAAAACTCCCTCTAAAGAAAGTTTTCCATTTGAATACTGCTGAATAGTCCTTATAATCTTATCCAAAATAATTTTATTTGCTGCACTTTTTCTAACACCTATATCAAGGCCTAAAAAGGCATACATCCTTTTTAGATAATTTATGTCAAGGCTTTTTATAAATTCCTTTCCCTCTTCAAAGTCCTTGTTTGGAATAAAGTAGTATTTGTGTCCTTTTAATTTTCCAAACACCCTTAAAGTATCAAGATAACCCAGTTCAATATTTTCCTTTGACCTTTCTCCATCGAATTCTAATGTCCCCCCAAGATCCTCAGAGTTCTTTATCTCGATTATATTAATTCCCCTTTTATTTACCCTTTTGACAAATCCAACTCCTGAAATATCAACAGTTATTATGTTTTTTATATCCTTTTTTAACATTAAGCTCAAAGGAATATTATCATAAATTCCACCATCTATAAACTTTTTATTGTCTATCTCGTGGGGTTTAAAGGCTGGAAAACAAGCACTTGCAAGAAGATAATCAACAAGCTTTCCCTCAGGAATTTCATCCTTAAAAACCTCAACGGGTTTAAAATCCGTAAGGGAGAAGGTAACTATTCCAAGGTCTATTGGGGATTTTCTTATCTTTTCCTCATCTATTACTTTATTTAGCATCTCCTTAAGGGGGGAAACATCAAGTCCTCCGTTGGTTATTAAATTTTTTATGGTATTTATAATAGGTATAGTCTTTCTACTGCCTTCCCCAGCTACCACAATTTCCTTTTCAACATTTATTACATTTTCTATGCTTATCGTAGTCCAAAGTTCATAAGCAACATCAAAATCTCCTTGAACTATTATGGCACCATTTAGAGCACCAACAGAAGTCCCTGTGACAGCCTTTATAGGGACATCAAGTTCCCTAAGGGCCTTCCAAACACCTATTTCATATGCCCCTTTGGCCCCTCCACCTCCAAGGACCAGACCAAAACCATCCATATTCCATCCCCCTCTTTAAGGCTTAAACCCTTTCTTCAATAGATTTATATTTCTCGTAATATTTCATAACCTTCTTAACATAATTTACAGTCTCATCAGGCATTTTATTTATCTCTTCTACTGTATCTACGCCTCTTTTTTGCATCCTTCCAATTCCACCGTTATATGCAGCAAGGGCAAGATATTTATTGCCGTTAAATCTATTTATAAGCCCCTTTAGATATTTAACTCCGCCTTCAATATTCTCAACAGGATCAAAGGGATTAACCCCAAGGGATTCCGCCGTCTTAGGCATTAGCTGCATAAGGCCTATTGCACCTGCCCTTGATATGGCATTTGGATTAAAACCTGACTCCTGCTTAATAACTGCCTTAATGAGGGCCTCCTCAACCCCAAATTTTCTCGAGGCCTCTTTAATGGCCGCTTCAATCGAGATCCCCTTTTGTAAACCTTCTATTTCTCCTTCAAAATCTTCATTTGATGTATTTTTATTCATATCTTCATTTGTTTTTACGCCCTCTTGATTTAAACTTGACTTTAAAATATTCTCTAAAACTGTTTGAAAGAGCATTTGCCCTTCAATGCTAGTCGACGCTGTCCCTTGCATAATATAAAGCTGTAAAAGTTTTGCAACATCATCTACTCTCACGGCTACCACCTCGACTTTATTATAGCACATTGTTTTTTGTTTTTTTACTTATTTTTTCTGTATTTTTTCCCAAAAAATCACACAAAATAATATAAAAATTTTTATATTTTTACATTATTTTATTCCAAAATCAAAAAGGGGTGATAAAATGACCTGCCCAAGGAAAAAGGATGTAGATCTTCAAAACATCGACGATAAAGAGCTTGATATTTACACTCCCGACGGACTTGATTATCCAATAATAGAAAAAACAAACAATGCCCTTTTATGGCCCGACTCACCTAAAAGCGGCATAGACATCGAAGACTTTTTAGATGAAACAAACGTCCCCGAACACCCAAACAAGCCCCTAAAAGACATGGATATACCATTTTAATATTAATGCCAATATCCAAACCGGATATTGGCAAATAATTATATTTCCAAATATTTTGTTTCATTTAATTTATATAATACTTAGGTTACTTAAACTAAAAAAATGTTTCCTTATCCTGAAAATTTTATATTTCAAACAATTTTAATTTTATTGCCTGTCCTAGCAGATTCCATGGCTTTTATAATTACTTTTAATGCAGCTACACCATCATATACTGTTGCAAATGGCTTGCTTCCTTTTATTATACAATTTACAAATTCATCTATAACTCCACTTTTTGTTTGATTTTCATTTGTCTGAATTGAGTCTAATCGATAATAAACTTTTTCTTTGCCTTTATCAATAATTATTGGAAATTCTGGATTATCATATATTTTTAAAATACCTTTTTGGCAATATAAAATAGTACTATTGTCTTCATCTCCATAATATGTCCAACTAAAAGTTCCAGTTCCTAAGACTCCTTTTTTTGTCTTCAGAAGACATATAAAATTATCACATACCTCTATCGGATTGTTAAATTCATCTTTTTTGTCCAAAACAGCCTCAAATGCAAAAACTTCATCAAATTCATCATCAAGAATGTATCTTAAAAGATCAATTTTATGAATACCTAAATCAGCTGCAACTCCAAGAACGGACCTATTCTTTTTGAAAAACCATGTAGAATTGCCTTTAGTTGCACTCCAATATTCAGGTCCTTTATGACCAAAGGTAGTGGAAAATGTTAATACCTTCCCTAATTCACCTGTTTTCAATATTTCCTTAGCCTTTTTATGTGCATCTGCAAGTCTTTGATTATAATCTACCATAAAAATTTTATTAGATTTCTCAACGGCATTTAAAATTTTTTCCGCATCCTCCAATGTTGTGGCTATTGGTTTTTCACATAAAACATGTTTACCATGATTTAAAGCTTCAGTTGAAACCAGAACATGAGTTTCATTTGAAGTGCAATCACTAATTGCATTAATGGTTTCATCCTTCATTATTTCTTCTAAATTTAAATATACTTTACCCCCAAACTTTTTGGCAAGCTTTTCTGCCCTTTCATAATGTTTATCGTAAAATCCTGCAATTACTACATTAGGATTTTCATAGTATTCGGGTGCATGTCTAAATTCGGCAATTGATCCACAGCCTATTATAGCAACCTTTATTGACATATTAATCACCCCATTAATTTTGATAAAAATTCGTATCCTAAAATTAAACCTTGCTTTATTTTATCTAGACTTCCTTCATACTCTGGGTCTTCATGTTCAATACTGATAGCTCCTTTGTATCCTATTTTTTTAATTATTTCAAAAAATGCGTGCCAATCAATTTCGCCTTTACCTGGCATCTTATATGTGAATAAGCCTGTATCCCATTCATTTTTTTTATTGATTTGTTTACCATAGATTCCATAATATTTTTCAATGCCTTCTCTATTTACAATTACATCCTTGGCATGAATATGAAATATTTTGTCTTTATATTTTTCTAATGCATACAAATAATTTATATTTAACCATAATAGATGTGATGGGTCAAAATTCAGACCAAGTTCAGGAAAAATTTCAAACATTTTATCCCAAAGCTCCGGTGAGTAAGAAATAGTTCCTGCAAATCCATCTTTATTCCAACCAGGCATTGGGCAATTCTCTATCATAATCTTTACATTTTTATAACTTGCATATTTTAATATCTCAGAAAAAACCCTTTCAAATTCTTTAAAATTTTCTTCGATTGTAATATTCATACTTCTACCTGTAAATGTTCCAACAAGCTCAACACCAAGAAGATTTGCTGCATCAATTACCTTTTTAAGATGATTTATATAATTATTTCGAATAGTTAAATCTTCATGAAGATTATTATCATAATATGCAAGGGATGAGATTGTCATATTATTTTCGGCTAAAACTTCCTGTAATCTTTTTGCTTTTTCCTCATTAAAATTTTCAACATCGATGTCAGTTCCAGAATAATCTCTTGTATTATTATATGGCCAACACGATACTTCTATGGTATCAAACCCTATTTTACTTGCCCACTTTATCTTTTCTTCTAGTGGGATGCTTCCTAGGCAGCCACTTAAAAAACCTAACTTCATACTACCCCTCCTATTCTTTTTTCTGAATTAGAACCGCAACAATAATAATTACACCCTTAACAAGTCCTTGAAGATATGGTGAAATATTCATTAGATTCAATGTGTTGTTTAAAATACCTAAAATAAGAACTCCAAAAAAAGTTCCTAATATTTTGCCTTTACCGCCAGACATTCTTGTCCCACCAATAATTACAGCTGCTATAGCGTCAAGTTCATATGAAACACCAGAACTTGCTGATGAGATTGAATTTAACCTTGAAGATTCAATAATTGATGAAATTGAAACCAATGTTGAACATAATGCATAAATAATAATTTTGACCTTGTCTACATTAATGGCTGAAAGTAGAGCTGCTTTTTCATTACTACCTATAGATATCGTATATCTTCCAAATGCAGTATCTTGTAGTAGTAAATTTATTATAATTGTTAAAGCAATAAATATTATTATTGGATAAGCTATTCCAAATATTTCACCATTTGATAATTTAGTAAAAGAGTATATATTTCCAGATATACTTCCACCTTTATTTATGTAAAGTGACAGTGAGCGTAAAGCTGCCATCATACCTAGAGTTGAAATAAATGGTGCAATTTTACCCTTTGTAATTAAAAAACCATTAATTAATCCTATAAGTGCACCTAATAAAAGAGCAACTAATATCGATAATAAAATACTATTTGTCTTATTTAAAGTTAATATACATAAAGTTCCTATAAATGCAAGAGCAGAACCTACAGATAAATCAATTCCGCCTGATATAATAACTAAAGTCATCCCCAAAGAAATTATACCTATTATTGAAACTTGTCTTAATATATTTATTAAATTTCTCATACTCATAAAACTATTATTTGCTAATGATGCAAATAGAAAAATAATTATAAAAGCAAAAATAATACTATATTCGCTTAAGATATACTCGAACTTTTTTCTTATAAAATTATTTATCACCATCATCACCTCTTATTACCCCTGTTGCATATTTCATTATTATTTCTTCATTTGCCTGATTTCTATTAAGGATTCCCACTATTTCTCCATGATACATTACAAAAATTCTATCACAAATTTTTAGCACTTCTTGGGGTTCAGGGGTAGAAATTATTATTCCCTTTCCATTCCTAGCTAAATTGGCAATTATTTCATATATTTCTGCCTTTGCGCCTACATCTATTCCTTGAGTTGGATTATCAAAAATTATTATTTCTGCATTTGCTTCAAGCCATCTTGCTATAATAACTTTTTGTTGATTACCACCGCTTAAATTTATTATTTTACTGTTTATATCATCAACTTTAATGTTAAATTTTTTTATGTTATTAACACTTATTTGTTTTTCTAACTTTTTATTAATAAATAATCCTTTTTTTATATTTTTTAACGAACTTATAGTTATGTTCTGAATAACCGACATATCTTTAATAATAGCATTTTCTTTTCTATTTTTGGGAATATAGGCTATATTTTCAGAAAAAGCTTTTTGTGGACATGTAATTTCTACAAGTTTACCTTTAACAAATATTTCACCATTGTATCTTTTGATACCAAATATGCTTTCAAACAATTCACTTCTACCATCACCTAAAAGCCCAGTAAATCCTAATATTTCCCCCCTCAGTAGTTTAAAATTTATGTTTTTATAAAATTTTTTACAAGATAGATTTTTTACCTCTAAAACTATTTCCATGGATTGCCCCTGGATAAAAAAATTTTTTTCTGATATTTCTTTACCTACCATAAGTTTTGTTATCAAATTCTCGTCTATGCACTTAATATCGCCAAAACCGGTAACCAATCCATCCTTTAACACAGTATAACTATCACAAATTTCAAATACTTCCTTTAACTTATGGGATATAAAAATGATTGATACACCTTTATTTTTTAAGGCTATCATTATTTTAAAAAGATTTTTTATTTCTATATCAGTTAAAGAAGTAGTGGGTTCGTCCATTATTATTAATTTTGCCTCATATAATATTGCTTTAGCTATTTCAACAATTTGCTTTGATGATATATCAAGATCTCTTACATAATATTCTGCATCGATATCAACATTTAGTAAATTTAGGACATCTTTAGTTTTTTTAATCATTTCATTTACCTTAAGAAAGCCAAACTTATTTTTAATTTCCTTTCCTAAAAACAGATTTTCATATACCTTTAAATCATTAATCAAATTTAGCTCTTGATGAATAAAGCTAATGCCTAAATGACTTGCAAGTTTCGGAGTAATAAATTGAATTTTTTTCCCTTCAAAATAAATTTCACCATCATCCTGAGATAATACACCACCTAAAATGTTCATTAGAGTTGATTTTCCCGCACCATTTTCTCCTACTAAAGCGTGAATTTCTCCTTTTTTTACATAAAGATCTACGCCTTTTAAAGCCTTTGTATTATTAAAAGATTTCTTTATTCCCTTCATTTGGAGTATATAATCCTGCATATATTCACCTCTTTTTAAAATACTTCGGGCAAAGGCCCGAAGTATTAATAATTAGCGTTAGGATCATAATATTGATCAACATTTTCTTTAGTTACCTGGGTAGCTTCCAATACCTTTATTTTATCAGTAGGCTTGTTTCCTTTCACTATATCAATTGCCCATCTAACACCATCTTTTACCATTAAAGGTGAATATATAAATGTCGCTTGCATTAATGGATCGCCATCCTTAATCAATTTATATACATCTTTATGACCACCTGCACCTGTTACAACCTTTATATCATTTCTTTTTGCTTCCTTTATTGCTTGTAAAACTCCAAGAGCCATTTCATCATCATGGGTATATACTGCATCTATATGTGGGTTTGCTTGAAGTATATTTTGCATTACATATAATGATTTTTCCTTTTGAAAATCCCCAGATTGACTTGCTATAATTTCAATATCAGGATAATCCTTTAATGCTTCTCTAAATCCTTCACTTCTTAGTGTTGTTACTGAGCATGGAACACCAGTTATTTCCACAACTTTTCCTTTACCATTAAGAACTTTAGCGATATACTTACCTGCATTGATTCCTATTCCTTTATTGTCGCCTTTAACTAATGCTGTAAAATTGTCGCTTAATATTTCTCTGTCAACTACAACTAAAGGTATATTAGCCTTAATTATCTTTTCTGCAACAGGTGTTAATGCTGCTGATTCGATAGGTAGCATTACAATAGCATCCACCTTTTTAGTTATTAAATCTTCAATGTCACTAGTTTGTTTATTAGGATTATCTGCTGTAGTTATAATGTATTCGACCCCCTGGGCCTTTGCTTCGTCTTCAGCATTTTTTATTATTGCACCAAGCCATCCATGATCTGCTGCTGGGAATGACATACCTAGAACTATTTTTTTAGTAGAAACATCCGTCGTAGTTTTTTTATTACATCCTATAAATAAAGAAAAAATTAAAGTTAAAACGATTAGCCAGGAAATCCAACTAAATTTTTTCATAAAACCCCCCACCTTTATAATATTTTTATATTTTTTTAGTAGACTCCCTTATAACTAACTGATGTTTTAATAAAATATTTTCCGGAATAAAATTTGGATCTTTAATTCTTTTGATGATCAATTTTGCTGCTTGTTGACCAAGTTCATACATTGGTTGTGCTATAGTTGTTAATGTTGGAGTAACCATAGTCGAAATTTCTATATCGTCAAAGCCTATAATGGAAATATCACTTGGTATACTGTATCCCAATTCTTTAACTCCCTTTATAGCACCAAGGGCTAATATATCTGCTACAGCAAAAATTCCGTCGACTTTTTCTTTAGATAAAATTCTTTTTACTGCATCATATCCATTTTGAAATCCTATTCCTGCACAAATTATTAGATCATCTTTAATAGTTATGTTGTTATCCCTTAATGCTTGTAAATATCCCTCCTTTCTAAGGCGAGCATATAGATATTTTTCGTTAGAATTTATTAATGCAATTTTTTTGCATCCCAAACTTATTAAATAATGCGTAGCATCATAAGCTGCCCTAAAATTATCTATGGAAACATAAGGAATCTTGATGTTGCTGTTATACTCGCTACATTGAATTATAGGATAATTCTTACTAAGTTCTAAAAAGAAATCCTTATCCTGAATCGGATTCATAGATATAATGCCATCTGCTAATTTTTGATTTATTAGGTTTAAATATATACGTTCCCTTTCCCTATCAGAATCAGTGCTACAAAGAAGGATATTATATTCATTCTTTATAGCAACATCTTCAATTCCTTTTAATATCTTTGAGTAAAAAGGGTTTGAAATACTCGGCAACAAAGCTAAAATAATTCTACTTTCTGATTTTCTTAAATTTCTTCCCAATAGGTTGGGTCTATAATTTAACTTTTCTATAGCCATCTTTACAGACATTCTTTTCTCTTCTGAAACATATCCATTATTATTTAAAACTCTAGAAACAGTTGCAACCGAAACTTTTGCTTCTTTTGCAACATCATAAATTGTGGTCATAATCTTCCCTCTTTCTGTAATCGATTTCATACATGTTATAAAAATAAATCTAAAATATACATCTTAATTAAATAATAAACTTAATTAAAAATATGTAATCGATTTCATATTTATTAAAATAAAAATTTTTATATGTAATTTAATCTAGAATATTAACAATTTTTATTTTGTATATATTAACGTTTATTACCAATTTTTATAATTATTATAGAATATTTTTTTTCTAATTTCAATAGTATTTTTCAGAAAATTTTGTAAAATATATAACAATAAAAAACGATTCTAATTTTCACATATAAGATTGAATCAGATGGTTTTAAATATCAGCAGCATAATTTGTTACTTTTAAATATCTATATTAAATTGTTTTATAATTTATAAATCATTCTAATTGAATTTATTTTTTCCTAACTAATACATTCAGCCACTTTTCATCCTGTCTTCCTTCCCTAACATCGGTTGTTATAAACATCTCAAGTAGCTCAAAATATCCATTTCTTTTTAAAAGCTCATTAAAGGACTTCTCATCATAAAAATTAAAAAACCTTCCATTTCTAAACTCTTCTTTATCACCATATTTAAATGAGGAGTAAAAAATTCCATCTTTTCTTAAGGCTTTGTATATTCTTTTAAATATATCATCCATTTCACTTCTTCTTGCATGTAAAAGGGATGCACAGGCCCAAACTCCATCAAACTCTTCATCAAAGTCGATCTCATCGAACCTTAAATGCAAAGTCTTCTTCCCTGTAAGCTCACTTGACAGTTTTACCATTTCAATTGATGCATCAGCTGCAACGCATTCATAGCCATTTTCAAGAAAAAACTTTGTATCCCTTCCTGATCCGCATCCCAAATCAAGTATCTTTGCCCCCTTAGGAAGAAACGTTAAAAATTTTTCATAAAGCTCTGCCATATTTGCATCCTTTGTGTTGTTGTAAAAATCTATAGCATTTTCGTTGTAGTAGTTAATTGTATCATTCATCCTTTATTCTCTCCTTGTAATATTGTTTTATCCTAAAGTCTACGGCATCTTTAAAATGCTTAATAAAATATTTGTTATTTATAAATGCTTCTAATTCTTCATTCAGACAAAAATATTCTCCTTCTCTATAAAAGAAGTCGCCATGGGTTTTAATCAAAAAATTTTCAGGGTTTCTTCTTGATAAATCAATATATTCTTTTTTACCCCATGTTAAATAATTCTCTGTGCTTTTATGCCTTTTTAAATCCACCCCATTAGAAGGATGGGAATAAAACTCTTTAAAGCTTAGATATATATCGTCTGAGCTCAATTTTAATTTTACATCTCCATTATTATAAAATGCAAGAAGTAGTGGCATTTTATAGCTTTTAGACATATTTGTAGTTTCAATTAGTTTTATAAACTCATGGGCTATGGTGTTATAAATTAATAATTCCTCATCAAACAATTCATTATATTTCTGTAAAAACGAAATATAATCCCTAAGAATATTTATCTTTGAATTTTTCTTCATATTTTTATATATAGCTTCATCAACATACTTAAAAAATTCAAGCCTTAATGGTCTATATCCTAAGTATTGCTTAATCCTTTGATATTCTTGATAAATAATTTCTTCAATGTTCATAAGTTGCTCTGCTTGTTTTTTAAAAATATCGATTAACCTAAAATCAAAATCCACTATGCAATCATCAGGATAAATTTCTTCACCATAGGTATATTTGCTTTCCTTTATTACATCAACATCATATTCCTCTCCACTAAGCCAAAAAGGTATTAAATTTGCCCTCTTGTAATTACCAATAAAGTCTAGAACAGTAAGATAAGACTTGTTTTCGTATTTTCTTAAACCTCTACCAAGCTGCTGCAAAAACACAGTTGGCGATTCAGTTGGCCTTAAAAACATTACCATATCAACCTCTGGTATATCAACACCTTCATTAAACATATCGACAGCAAAAATTACACTAATATCACCTTTTTTTAACTTTTCTATTGCTTCACTTCTATCCAACCAATTATTGCCCCTATCGCCACTATATACAGCACAGCATTTAACACCGTTTTTATTAAAGTAATCCGCCATAAATTCTGCATGATTTTTAGAGCTACAAAATCCTATTGTTCTTTTTTTATTAAACTTTAAATAATTTCTTAATATCAAATCTGCTCTTTTATTTATCATTAAAACTTTTTCAAGTTCTTCTTCTTTATATTTTCCATTTATAATTGGAAGGTTTGAATAGTCAACTTCATCGTATATACCATAATAATGGAAAGGGACTAAATATCCTCTATTTATTGCATCCTTTAATCTTAATTCATAAACCACATTATAATCACAAAGTTCAAATACATCTTTATTGTCTAATCTTTCTGGTGTTGCTGTAAGTCCAAGTAAAAATTTAGGTTTAAAATAATTTATTATATTCATATACCTTTCCGTTACAGCATGATGAAACTCGTCAATAACTATATAGTCAAAATAATCCTTTGAGAAACAATCTTCATTTAGATATTCTTCTTTTCCTAGTGTTTGAACTGAGGCAAAAATAATATCTTTATCTGTATCTTTAATATCAGCATTGAAAAACCCCATCGAATCATAAGGTCTTACATTTTTAAAAGTTTCTTCTGCTTGTTTTAAAATTTCTTCCCTATGGGCAACAAATAAAACTTTTTCAAATTCCTTTGAATCAAAGGCAGCAAGATAAGTTTTTCCAATTCCCGTTGCCGCTACGACAAGTCCTCTATCATATCCTTCCATTCTACATTTTTTAAGCTCATAAAGAGCTTCTATCTGTGCTCCTTTAGGTCTATAAAAGTCAATTACATTATTTTCTTTCTTCGAAGTTTCAACTTCGTCGGTCATCACCTTGGGCTTTTTCCACCTTTTGCTGTATTCCTTTAAAACTTCATCATCTACCTTTATAGTATTGTTATAGTAGATATTCATAAATTCTTGTTTAAACTGCTCATAATCCTCTTTGTTAGTGGATTTTTCTAATCTATAATTCCATTCTATGCCATAGGTTAATGCTGCTTCTGAAATATTAGATGATCCAATAAATATATCTCCCCCATCTTCATATTCAAAAATATATGCTTTAGGGTGGAAGGATTGATTATCATATTTATAAAATCTCAAATCCACATAATCTCCTAATCTATCCTTTATTAAATATAACGCTGAAGGCTGCGTAATATTAAGATATCTTCCAGTAATTATCCTTATAACTACCCCTCTATTTTTAGCATCCTCTAAAGCATCCAACAAAAGCCTTACACCAGATTCCATTAAAAAAGATACAATTATATTTATCTCCCTAGCCCTTTTGATAGATTTTAAAAGCTCATTTAAAAAATCATCGCTATATCCGGTAAAGCATTTGGGATGGTGTGGTTGATTTTGTATTGGTAAAGTATCATATAATCTTTGTAAAATTGTATAGGTTTCTTCTTCAATATTGTTAGATGGTAATAATTTGCTGTTTTCTATGTCAATAATAGATTTTCTTTTCATATATCTCATTCCTAAAAACTTTATTTTATAAAAATAATTCTATAATACTATTAATTCATAACTAGTCTCAGATGAAATATAAGAATTAATAATTTAACAAAAATACTTTTATTATTACTTATAAAAACTTATTATTATCATTTTTTAATGTTCATTTATTTGTCTTTTCATTTCTTAATTAACCTTAAAATCTCACATAATTCACAAGTGTTGTCGTTTAATAATTTTCGTATTCTAATTACTTTTTTCAAACAATTAATATTATTAATAAAAAAGAGAATCTCTTTTAATTGATTCTCATAGAATTTAATTAAAAATATGTTATAACATACTAATAACATACGTCACTTTTTAATAAATAAAGATACGTTTTAAATTATATAATATTTTTATAAAAACTATCGTCATATATTAATGCCTAAAATTTAAAGGCTTAGATAACTTTTTAATAGCAGAGCCATACAATATAAGTTTTTCTTTGGCTTGTTTTTTTTCCATAATTTTAGATGTCAACAATTCAAATGTAATTCTTTTGTTTAACCAAAATTTTACTTCTCTGTAATGAATTGCACTATCATTTCTCATTTCAATTTCACCGCATGTTTTTAATTGACAAATTTCTTTTGCTCGATCTACGGTTTGGACTTTAAAAACAACCTTTTGATCATCCATTTGAGTTTTATTTTTTGCTTTAGAATTTTTAACAATAAAATTATCTTTTAGAATATTTACAACATCTTCATGCCAAAACACGTGAAATATACCTTCATGTTTAATTACCAAAAAATGGACTTCACCACTATTGAAAATACTTTTTTTTAAGAAAAAGCTTAACAGCTTCTCTTTTGATAATTCTTCACATAATCTTCTCATTGGCTTTTTAAGATTTTCTTTACATTTCAATTTATTCTTTTTATATTCATCATAAGATTCAGGAAAACAATTGATACATTCTAAAAATAAATCCCCTAATGGACTAGCGTTAAAATCGTAATCACTTTCAAATCTACTCTTACCATATAAGAATATTTGCCACTTTTTTTCTCCGCTTTTCACTGAATAAGCATATCCTTCTGTATCTACAACATCTCTTTTAGCTTGTGGTTCATATATAAATTCTTGTGCTATCCCTAAAACCCCAGCAAATTCTCTAGCATCTTCATGCCCTTGTCTTTTTACTTTACTAGCTTTTTCAGACGTCATTGCTTTTTTCTTATACATAAAAATTTTCCCCCTTAAAAAAATGTAAAACAAATTAACATCATAATAGTATCAAACTTAATTACCTTTTTATTATCAACAATTCATTTGTCTTTTTAATATGGTTTCTATTCTCTTTTTGTCTATTTAATCCAATCCTAGTTTCACCCTGTCCCATCGTATAGTGTATAGGTAATTCAATTATTTCAAAATCCTTATACCATTCTCTAATGGTAGGTGAATCATTATATGATAATATAAACCCTCCTTTATGATTCATTAGTAAGTCTCTTAACAATTCATGTTTAAAATTATTATGATGTATCGGAAAATTTCTTTGTGGATAAAGCCCTTTAAAAAGAGTACTATCTTCACCTAAATAATATGGTGGATCACAATATAAAAAATCTTTCGAATACTGAGTTATTACATTTTCAAATGACATACAGTCTATGCTTATATTTTTTACATCAAATTCTTTTACTCGTTTTAATAAGCGCGAATAAGTATCTTTATCTGCATATACTTTTGACATCCATCCCAAAAAACCTGGTCCATAAGAAAGATTATGATTAAAATAATAATACGCTGCAAGTTTTAATGGTTCTAAAACTTTTTTACCAACCCAATGCTCCTTTAATTCCTTTTTTACTTTTTCATACGTTTCTTTGTTTGGTTCCAATTTCGTTAATTCTAAATACAAATCATATGGCCTATCAATTTGATTTTTCCAATAGTTAACCAATATATCAAATATATCAAAGCCAATAACTTCAATTCCCAACTCTTTTGCAATAGCTATTTCTATTGAACCACCACCAAAAAATGGTGATATTAATCTATTTATATTATTCGGTAAATGTTCAATTACATAACCAACAGCCCAACTCTTTCCACCAGCATATCTCAATGGAGATCCTAAATATCTTTTATATTTTCTCGTTTTCCCAGCTAAACTTTTTAAAAATTTATATTTCTTTAATTCTACTATATTATCTTCGCCATTAGAATAATTAGACGATTCTTTTTCTATAATGTTATTCTTAATTTCGATATTATTGAAAATTGGAAGCATAAACATTGTTATGTGTTCATACGTTTCTTGATTTTCTGTATTAACTAATTTTTTTGTCCCTTGCATCTTATCCACTTGTCTCATCCTCCAAAAATTTAATAATGAAACTATATCTTAAATTTTATATGTTGTCTTTTTATAAATAAAGATTAACAATAAAATCTAAAAATTTCAATAGTAATTTATAGCATGATTTTATACAGGAATAATTGAATTAAAATAATTTATTGATAATACAATAAATTACTTCCCCAAATAAAGAAATTAAACATTTAATCAAAATATTTTATTTAATATTATAATATCCCATACTCCAATGCTCCAATTTTCCCTCATTTTTAATCAGCATTATCTCGCTTATTATGGATAGGGCGATTTCGGGTGGGGTATTGCCGCCAAGCTTTAGGCCTATGGGGGCGTAGACCCTTTTTAGGGCTTCTTCGTAGCCTTCTTTTTTTAGGTTACTAAAGATGTAGTTTACTTTGTTTTTGCTGCCAATCATGCCTATGTATTTTGCATCCCTTGTTATTACTTCCCTTAAGGCAGCTTCGTCATATTCATGTCCCCTTGTTACTATTACAATAAAGCATCTATCGTCAATTGGATAATTTTTAAGATTAGTAACTATGTCTCCAAGGACAATTTCGTCAGCTTCAGGAAATCTTTCTCTGTTTCCGAATTCTTCTCTGTCTTCAAAGATTACAACATAAAGGTTTAAGAGCTTTGCAAATTTATAAAGTTCAAGGGCAACGTGACCGCCACCGACTATGAGCAATTTTTCTCTGCTTCCAATAACTTTCATAAAAACATCAACCTTGCCACCGCATTTTGATTTTAAATCGGTATCGTTAAGGGTATAGGTAAAGGTCTTTGATGTGCCTTTTTTTATCCTTTCAAGGGCATCCTCTGTAATCTTTGCCTCAAGAATTCCTCCCCCAACCGTTCCAAAGGATGTGCCATCTTCAAAAACAAGCATCATAAAGCCCTCTTTCCCTGGTGAAGAGCCATAGGTGTTTGTTATGGTGCAAATGGCCATCCTTTTATTTTCCTTTAAGCCTTCTAAAACCTTTTCAAAAATCAAATTTTCCATCAAAATCCCCCCAACATAAAAATAGCTTCTAAAACGCCTCCTGCAACAGCAAGGGCTTTATCTGAAACGGTATAACAGTGATCTTTATTTCCCCTTGGGTCTATATCTCCAATTTTCATATTCTCATAAACTTCATATCCGTCCATGATAAGTCCACGGATAACGCCATCTATAGAAGCTGTAACTAATGCATCGTCAACACAAAGAATTTCATCACCCTTTTTTACATAATCGCCTATATCCTTAATTAGCTTAACTTTTCCTCCTTTAGGTGATCTTATAACCCTCTCTTCCCGATATCCTAAAACATCCCCTGGAATCCCTGTATTCTCTTCTGCCCTTCCCTTAAGATAAACTCTTCCAAGATAATGACCTCTGTTTGTTTCAACCACAGCCTTAACATCAACTCCAGCCTCAAAACCTGGGCCAAGTCCTATTGTTATTGGTGCCATGTCTATTTTTGTCCCTAAATTTTTCTTTGCAAGAACTGCATCTACTAAAACGTCTACATTAAGATAATTTAATACGCTTAAATTTTCGTCTATTAAAACAGGAATCTTATCCTCCCTCCACGCCCTTTCTATATCAGTTAACTTTTCTACTAAAATTCCCTCTGTGTCCTCAACCTTTATGCTTTTTTCATAAACGCAGGAGGCAAAGGCAACCCTTCTTCTTATAACCGAAGGCCTTTCAATTTCCGTCATAATTATTTTAAACCCGCATCTTTTTAGCCTTAGAGCAACCCCTGATGCTATATCCCCTGCACCTTTAATTAAAACTATCCTTTTATCTAAATCTTTAAGGTCTTTTTCTACGTCAACATCTTGAAATATTTTTACGTCTTTAAAATGGACCTCTTTAATTTCATGAGAAAAATCCTTTAAAAATGTTTTTCCACCTCTATCGCCTTGAAGGGCAAAAAATTTTTCCGAAAATCTAAAGGGGAAAATTATGGGCGATCTGGACTCAAAAAGGCAGGTTGGAATAATAATCTTTTTTTCCCTTTCATATTCATCTATTAATCTATCGATATCCTCCCCTTTAAAAAGGGGCATATCACCAGGTAAAAACATTACTCCATCCTTTACTTCAATTTCCCTTAATCCAAGCTTTATTCCTTCGCTCTGTCCAAGGTGGGCATTAGGGTTAAATATGCATTTTGCTTTGTATTTTCTTGCAATTTCCTTTACCCTTTCATCCCTATATACTACTATTATTTCCCCCGCCTTTGATTCTGCTGCGTTTTTTATGGTCCATTCAATTAAGGGAAGGTCTTTATATTTTAAAAGGAGCTTGTCCTTATTCATCCTCCTTGAAAATCCCGACGCAAGAATTACAATAGAAACCATAAAATCATCTCCATTTTTCAAATATGCCAAACTTTACTGATGAAATTGCAAATTCATATTGGACTAAATCAAATATTTTTTTGGCTAAGGCCTTCTTTTCCTCATCATCCACTTTGTTTATGACAACAATTTTCCTGCTGTCATCTGGGGCACCCTTAAAAAGGCCCTCCTTTGAGATAATGAGTTTTGCTATTTTGTATTCATCCAGAAGGTCTCCAATCTTTGATCCTGTAATGGTGCAAAACCTTTCTAGCCTGAATATGTTTTGTTGGTTTATTGTTTTATAAAGGGAATCTATTCCTATAACTCCTATTACAATGCTTGAAGAGGAAGGAATTACAGGCTCGTGCTTTTCTGGTGCCTTTATTGGAAGTCCCCTTGAACCGTCCCCTTCTATAAGGACAATGTCAAAATATTCCCTTATGGTCTTTATTTTTTCCTCCTCAAGGCCTATAATTTTGTTTTCGTCATTTATTCCGTTTCCCATTACAGTTATCCCCTTCATCTTTTTAAAGGGAAATTCTACATAATTATAATAGTAATCGTATTGAGCATCTAAAGGGTAATATATTTTCGTGGTCGTAGTAACTAAAACTTTTTTTAGCCTTAGCTCCTTTGCAATGCTAAACATAAGGCTTGTTTTTCCGCCAGCCCCAACTAGGGTTACAACGTCATTTTTTATTCTAAGTTTTTTAGCTATATCCATGCTAATCCCTACTTTTTAAAAAGGTTTTTAGAATATCAACTTGGTAGTTTTCCCTAACCTTTTCTAAAAGTCTAATCCCCTCTTTGCAGTAAAATTCTAAATCCTCCTTAAGGTAATCCTCAAATTCACTTCTAACTCTTTCGTTATACTCCATATTATTTTTAATCTCTGCCTTTATTCTTAGAAGGATTCCATTTTCATAGGGGCTTTTCAGCTTTTGAACAAAGGTATCAGCCCTTTTAAGGTGTTCCATAGCACTTTGGTATTTCCCCTGCTTAATCAACGTTAAAGATAAATATCCTTCAGCAACTGACCTTAACCAATATGCGTCAATTTTCTCGTATATTTCAACAGCCCTTGTTAAATAGTCCTTTGCCTTTAGGTAATCTCCCATCTCATAGGAAGCATGCCCTGCGTTTGTTAAGAATACCGTAAGGGCTGTTCGTATTTGTGACCTTAAACACATCTCTATAGCCTGGTTGTAGTAGATTAATGCTCCTTTAAAATCCACATTTAACCTTTTTATATTTCCCAGGTAATTTAAGGCTGCAGCTATGTTTAAAACTTGGCTGCCATCATTATTAAGCCCTTCTAATATCATGAGGGAGTGTTTAAGGGAATCCTCTGCCCTTTCAAATTTTTCATGCATTATATAGTTTAATCCCTTGAGTCTTAAAAGAACTGCTATTTCTTTTTTGTTTTTGTGCTTAGTTGCAATTTTAAAGGATTCATCTATATATTCTCCCATCCCCTCAACATCGTGAACCTGTATTGCATAGTTTATCATCTGCCTTAAGGATTTTAAGAGCATTTCATCATCTTTAAGATGTCTTGATATTTCTATTGCCCTTTGAATAAAACTTGTCCCCTTTGTATATTCTCCTTCCCAAATGAAATATCTTCCCTTTAGGTAACAGAATAGCAGCAAAATCCTTGGATATTCCTCATCAGAGGATTTTATTTTCTCAAGGTCCTCCTCTATCTCATCAAGCTTTTTAAACATCGTTTTTTGGCTTTCTTTATCAAAGGACTTTATATCGCTGCCCTCTGGAAAAAGTTCATTTGTGTAGTTTAAATATTCGCATAAGTTTTTGAGCTTATACTTTACTGCCTTTAATCTCTCTCCTGCACCTTCAAAGTGGTAAATCAACCCTTCATAATAATAGGCATCCTTCTTATCTCCCTTTAATTTAGCTTCAATAAGGTTGGCTATTTTAAGATGAAGTATCCTCTTTTTAGCCTCCGACAGATTTTCATAGACAAAGTCCCTTAGCTTTTGGTGGGTAAATTTATAAAATATATCTTCTTTTTTTGTTTCGGTCAAAATGAATTTATAAATAAGCTCATCTAAAATATCTAGTAGCTCATCGTCCTCCATATTGGATAAAAGTTTAATATATTCATAGGGTGCCTTATCGTAAAACATGGATATTATATCTAATACCCTTTGAGCTCCCTTGGATATCCCTAAAAATCTCGTATTGAGTATTTCCTTTAATTTTACATTAAAGCTTTCTAACTTTTTTCCGTTCTTCAAAAGGTTTACATATTCTACAATAAAAAATGTGTTACCTTCCGTTTCAATGTAGATGTTCTGTAAAATTTCATCAGGAACTTCCTTTGAAAGGGCCTTTAGGACAAAATTTTTGGTATCTTCTTTGTTAAACCTTAAAAGCTCAATTTTTTCTATCCTGTCGTATTTTACGATTTCAGAATAGAAGTTATTTATCTTTTTATCATATCTTGCAGTTAGAATAAAGGAAAGGTTTTTTCTTTCTATGGCTAACAGCTTTTTTAGTATTGAAAGGCTGATATTATCCATCCAATGCAGATCCTCAAATATAAAAAGGAGTTTATGTTTGTTTGATAGGTTTAAGATAATACTCATAACAATTTCTTCAATGAGTTTATACTTGTTGGTATCGTAATTTATTGCTTCGTCGATTTTAAAAACTTTTTCTAAGGAAGGGAAAAAGGATGATAGGGCTATTTTCCAGGATTTTGGAATGTCCTCCATCTTAAGTTCTTCACCAAGGGAATTTAAAATATCACCCCAGGGTTTTAAAATATAGCTCTCCTCCGCTGCATAGCAGTTTACCTTTATTATTTTACATCCTTTAAAGGAGGCTAAAAATTCTTCAACCAGCCTTGTTTTACCTATTCCTGCTTCGCCTACTATTAATATATTTTTAAAGTTTGAGCCATCAGTAAAACTCGAAAAGTTTTGCAATAGTTTTGAATATTCTAAATCTCTACCATAAAAAAATTTTTTCTTCTCATCTTTTCTTTCTAAAATTATTTTTTCATAAAGATTTTTAGTTTTTGCCTCAGGATTTATTCCAAGCTCCCTTGATAGCTTTTCCTGAAAATTTTTATAAAGCTCAACAGCTTTATTTATCTCACCGTTTTTTGCATAAACTTGCATTAAAATCCTTATAGCCCTTTCATCAAATTCATCTACAAGGAGTATCTTTTTAGCATAATCCTTTGCTTCGTTAATTTTATGTTCCTTAATAAATAGGTTTATTTTGTAATATAGCCTTTTTTTGTATATTTCCTTTAACTCTTCTCTTTTTTGCATTACAAATTCCTCAAAGGGCTCACAATCCTTAATGCAAAATCCTTCTAAAAAATCACCTTTATATTCTTCTATGGAATCGCTGTTTAAAAAATTTATAACATCGCAGTTTATTTCAAGTTCAGGGTTTAAAGTAAGGTTGGATTTGCCGTGAGATATGAATACTTCTATGTTAAAGGCCTTTTTTACAGAGTATATCGCGTTTCTTAAATTTTTCCTGCCCGTCTCCTCGTCCTGGTCAGCCCAAAAAAGGCTAATTAGCTCTTCCCTTGTTGCATCCCTTTTAAGAAGCATATAGTAAAAAAGAGCCTCAGCCTTTTTAAATGGAAATGTTATTGTTTTATCATTAAAGGTAACTAAAGGACTTCCAAACAGTTTAACCCTCACCATCATAACCCCTTTTAAAAAATTTGACATTTAGTTAACTTATTTATTATTATACACCTTTTCTTTTAAAAAGAATATAATTTGTGTAAAACAAAGCATAAACCCCCATATTTATTTAATATGGAGGTTTTGAATGTAAAAGTATATTAAATGATTTTATCTAAAATTTTTCAAATAAACCGATGCAGATCTATTCATTTCCTTTGCAAAATCTGAGGCATATTTTCGGTTGTGAATCGCTTTAATCTCTTCTATTGTATCTTTTCCTTCTAACCCAGCCTTTTCAAACCTTCTTTCATGCATTTTTATATGTTCTTCTTTTGTTAGTCTTTTATATTTATTTTCAAACACTAAAAATTCTTTATCAAACCTTGCTGGTTTTTTTCTATTTTTTTGTGCATCAGTAGGATACCCATATACAACCATTGCAGCAGGAATAACATAATCAGGAAGATCAAGTATTTTTCTAACCTCTTCACAGTTTTCTAAAATATCTCCAATATAGCAGGAGCCTATACCAAAGGATTCTGCTGCAATCACTGTGTTTTGTGATGCTATTATTGCATCAGCACATGCAAGGAGTATATCTCCTTCTCCTGGTTTTCTTGGTTTGCATTCTGCATAGCTGTAAGCATCATACCATCTTTGATAATCTGCAAGAAATATTAAAACAAAAGGCGCCTTTGCAATGAAGGGCTGATTGTCGCATAATACCGAAAGCTTTTCCTTTAAATCATTATCCGTAATTTCAATTATGCTGTAGAGCATCATGGCACCTGCACTGGGTGCTTCAAAGGCTGCATTTAATATCTCTTCTTTTATTTCCTCAGGAATTTTTCTATCCTCAAAGACTCTAACAGATTTTCTGTTTTTTATAAGCTTTATTACATCGTTCATAATAACCCTCCAAATATTATTTAAAAGCACCCTACTAAAATGGTAGGGTGCAAATTTTACAGTTCAACCTTCGCTAGGATTTCCTTTTCTAATTTATGTGCCCTTTCTTCAAGTTCTGCAACTTCCTTTGAAACTTTGTTTACAAACTCTTCATCCTTGATTGATGCAAGATTTATTTTTACGTTTAATAGGGCTGAAAGGATTGCTGTTCTTGCCATCATACAGGATACAGCACCGTCAGTTACAGCATTTTTGTTTCCCTTTACTATAACTTTCTCAGAGATCTCAAATATCTTTTCAGCATCCTTTGCAACTTCAAGAGGAACAAGGGCAGCTTCTTTAAGGGCACTTTGAATCGCTTCTTTTCTTCTTTCCTTTTCTTCATCTGTGTCCTTTGGCATCTTAAAGGCATCCATAACTTTGTCAAAGGCCTTTGAGTCTTTGTCTATATCTTCTAATAATTTATCCTTAAGCTCCTTTGCCCTTTCTAATATTTCCTTCATTTCCTCTTGAACTTCTTCATATCCTTTTTTACCAATAGTTAGGTTTGCAACCATACCTGAAAGTGCTGCAGAAAGTGACCCTGCAAGGGCTGCAACGCTTCCGCCGCCTGGCACTGGTGATGCGCTAAATGTCTCTTCTACAAATCCTTTAACTGTTTTTTCTATAAGCATATCTATCATCCCTCTCCTTATCGTAAATCAATTTTCCATTCTTAAATACCTTTTCAACTATACTAACCCCAATATGATATGGAATAAATTTATATGATGGATGTTCTAATATTATTATATCTGCCTTTTTGCCTACATCAATGCTTCCTATTTCCTTTTCCCTTCCTACTGCCGCTGCAGCATTTATCGTAACAGCGGTTATTGCCTCCTCTAAGGACATATTCATATAAAGTGTTGCAAGAGCAATCACAAGAGATAAGTTTTCAGTAAAGCAGCTTCCTGGGTTAAAATCGCTGGCAAGGGCTACAGCTAGTCCACTATCTATCATATATCTTGCTCTTGCAAAATTTTCCTTTAAGCTAAAGGCTGTTGCAGGAAGAAGCGTTGCTATAACTCCCCTTTTGGCCATCATCTCTATTCCTTTATCGCTGGCTTGCAATAGGTGATCAGCAGAAACTGCTTCAACCTCTGCAGCAAGTTCAGCACCGCCAAGGGATACTATCTCATCGGCATGGAGCTTTAACTTAAATTCCATCATCTTTGCAGCAAGAAGAAGCTTTCTTGATTCATCCACAGAAAATACATTTTTTTCGCAGAAAACATCCACAAATTGTGCAAGATTCTTTTCCTTTATGTAGGGTAATACTTTTTCTATTATAAAATCTATATATTCCATGTTTCTGCATCTGTATTCCCTTGGAATTGAATGGGCACCAAGAAAGGTTGGAACTATGTCAATTGGATGAATATCATTTAATTCTTTATAAACCTCCAGCTGCTTTATTTCCGTATCAAAGTCAAGGCCATATCCTGATTTTCCTTCAACAGTTGTAACCCCAAAGCTTAGCATAGAGTCAAGCCTCTTTTTGCCAAGCTCAATAAGCTCCTCTTTGCTTGCCCTTCTTGTGGCCTCAACTGAGTTTATTATCCCTCCACCCTTTTCCATTATCTCCATATAGGTGGCACCCTTGAGCCTTAGGTAATATTCATCGGCTCTGTAGCCGCCAAATACAAAATGGGTGTGGGAGTCTATAAATCCAGGCAATACTGCCTTGCCCTTTGCATCGTAAACTTCATATTCCCTTTCATTTATTTCCTTTAATATTTCTTCAGTTTTTCCAACTTTTTTAATTATTCCATCTTCTACTAATACTGCACCATTTTCGATTATATTTAGCTCCCTCATATCTTCCCCTTTTTTAGGAGAAGTGCCGCTGCAGGTTACAAGTTCACTGGCATTTTTTATTAAGATTTTCATATTATCACTCCATAATTCTGTTTTCAAGAATCTGGTCCATTGAGAAATCTTCTACTCCAAGGTAATAAACTGCAGTATCGATTAAAGCTTCCATAGGAACAAGGCCTATTATTTCGCTGCCTATAACAGGAACGCCATATCTTCTTGCCTCAACCTTGATAAGTTCAAAGGCTCTGTAAAGGGCGGTCTTTGTATAGTCGGTCATGTTTATTGAAACTTGAACAATACCTCTATCTTTAAGCTCTACTCCTATGGCTTTACAGTATCTTAATCCTCCATTTAAGAAACGAACATTTCTTGCAATCTTGTTAGCAATTTCTATGTTGTTTGTTCCAAGATTTACGTTAAAGGCAACAAGGGGCATTCTTGCACCAACTGCAGTAACTCCAGCTGTTGGATGCACCTCTTGAGGTCCAAAATCAGGCTTCCATTCAGGCTGCTTTATCTTTTCAAACATTCCTTCAAATTCGCCCTTTCTGATGTTTGCAAGGTTTTCCCTATCAGGACTTGTTGCTGACTTTTCATAAAGGAAGATTGGAAGGTTATATTTTTCTGATGCTTCCCTTGCAAATTCCTTTGAAAGCTCAACTGCTTCAGTCATAGTCATATTTTTCACAGGTATAAATGGAACAACATCTACTGCTCCCATTCTTGGATGCTCTCCCTTGTGGTTTCTCATATCTATAACTTCAATTGCAACTCCCATCGCCTCAAGCATAGCCTCTTTAACCGCCTGTGGTTCGCCAACTACAGTTACAACAACTCTATTGTGGTCAACGTCTCTGCTGTAATCAAGTAGTTTAACTCCTTCTTTTCCTCTAAAAGGATTAACTATTTTTTCAATTTTATCAAGATCCCTTCCTTCGCTAAAATTTGGAACGCATTCAACTATCTTTGTCATTGCCATAATTTTTGCTCCTTTCCTTCAAATATTGGATGGGCCAATGGCCCATCCTATTATCTTTCTATTCCATGCTTTTTAAATGCAAAGTCAACTACTTCCTTTACAAGGCCATCGTCTGCAAGATAAGGGAGTGTAATATGGTCTGTTGTGCTCTTTTTGTTGTGTTCCATTGAAACTTCGATTGCATGTTCGTTTCTCGCCCAAGCTCTCCTTGCAACTCCTCCCATAACGTCCCACATCATAGCGCTCTTTATTATCTCATCTACTCTTAAGCTTCCATCAAGCACAAGGCCAAATCCACCGTTTATGGACTTTCCAATTCCAACACCGCCACCGTTGTGGAGGGCAACAAGGCTCATTCCTCTTGCTGCATTTCCTGCAAAGCAGTGGGTTGCCATATCAGCCATTATGTTGCTACCATCCTTAATGTTAGCTGTTTCTCTAAATGGTGAGTCAGTTCCTGATACATCGTGGTGGTCACGGCCGAGCATTATAGGACCTACTTCTCCCTTTCTTACCATTTCGTTAAACTTAAGGGCTATTCTTGTTCTTCCTTCTGCGTCTTGGTATAGGATTCTTGCCTTTGTTCCAACAACAAGCCTATTCTTTTCTGCATCCCTGATCCATATCCAGTTGTCTCTATCCTGTGGTCTTCTGTTTGGATCTATGCATTCCATAGCAGCTCTGTCGGTCCTTCTTAGGTCTTCTTCACTGCCGCTTAGGCATACCCATCTGAATGGTCCATAGCCATAGTCAAAGAGCATTGGTCCCATTATGTCTTCAACATAGGATGGGAATATAAATCCATTCTTTGGATCGCCGCCCCTTGCAATTTCCTTAACTCCAACGTCATAAACTGCCTTCATGAAGGAGTTACCATAGTCAAAGAAGTAGGTTCCTCTTTCAACAAGTATTTTTATAAGTTCATAATGTCTTCTAAGGCTTCTATCTACTAATTCTTTAAACTTTTCTCTATCAGTTTCAAGAAGCTTTGTTCTTTCTTCAAATGTAAGTCCCTGTGGGCAATATCCTCCCTCATATACTGCATGGCAGGAGGTTTGGTCTGATAATAGATCAACATGGACGTTGTTCTTTACTATATATTCAAGAAGGTCAACTACATTTCCATAGTATGCAATTGATATAGGTTCTTTTTTATCAAGGTGTTCCTTTGCAACCCTAAATACTTCATCAAGATCTGATGAGATATATTTTACCCAGCCTTGGTTGTATCTTGTCATTATTCTTGAGTAGTCAACTTCAGCTATTATTCCAACTCCGTTTGCAATTTCTACTGCCTTTGGCTGTGCACCTGACATTCCTCCAAGACCTGAGGATACGAAAAGTCTTCCTCTAAGGTCTGCATCATGGCCAAGGCCAAGCTTTAATCTTCCTGCATTAAGTATTGTATTGTATGTTCCGTGAACTATGCCTTGAGGTCCTATATACATCCATCCGCCGGCAGTCATCTGTCCATAGTTTGCAACACCCATCTCTTCAGCAATTTCCCAATCATGTGGATTGTCAAACATACCAACCATAAGGGCGTTTGTTATAATTACCCTTGGGGCATCCGGTTTTGATCTAAAAAGCCCAACAGGATGTCCTGATGCAACAACAAGTGTTTGGTCTTGAGTCATAACCTCAAGATATTTTTTTATTAATCTATACTGCATCCAGTTGTGACATACAGATCCTGTTTCACCATATGTTACAAGCTCATATGGATATAGTGCCACATCAAAGTCGAGGTTGTTATCTATCATAACTTGGAAGGCCTTACCTTCAATGCAGTTTCCTTTGTATTCATGGATTGGCTTTGCCTTTATATTTCCTTCTGGTCTAAATCTGTATCCGTAAATTCTCCCTCTTGTTAGAAGCTCTTGCATAAACTCTGGTGCAAGCATTTCATGGTATTCTTCAGGAATGTATCTTAGGGCATTTTTAAGGGCGATTTCAGTCTGTTCCCTTGTTAGCCTAAATCCTCTACTTGGCGCTCTTCTTATGCCTTCAACAAATTTAGGATATTCAGGTATTTCGTCGAGTTTTATTTTCATTGCGCTTTTTATGTCCAAGTTCGTTATCATTGTATCACCTCTCAAAATCTTAATTTTAGGTGCCTGGCACCTTAGTTTAAGTTTCTAAATGTAAAAATCTTAAATCTTAAGTGCCTGGCACTTTAAAATAATCCTACTATATTGCCGTTTTCGTCTATATCTATCTTTTCAGCTGCAGGAACCTTTGGAAGTCCAGGCATTGTCATTATATCCCCTGTTAAAACAACTATAAATCCTGCACCGGCAGATAATCTAACTTCTTTAACTGTTATATCAAAATCCTTTGGTGCACCAAGTAATGAGGGATTATCTGAGAAGGAATATTGAGTTTTTGCCATACAAATTGGTAGCTTATCAAGCCCAAGTTCCTCTATCTTTTGAACCTGTTTCATTGCCTGTGATGTAAATGTTGCGCCATTTGCTCTATAAATTTCCTTTGCAATCTTATTTACCTTTTCAACTATTGAGAGGTTAATATCATATAAATAATTGAAGTTAGGCTTGTTGTTTTCAACAAGATTTACTAATTTATTTGCCATGTCAATTCCGCCTTCGCCACCCTTTGCCCAAACTTCGTTTAATGAAACTTCTACATTGATCTTTTGGCATAATTTATGAAGAAGTTCAATTTCAGCCTCTGTATCGCTTACAAATCTGTTTATCGCAACTAAAACAGGAAGACCAAATTTTCTTACGTTTTCAACGTGTCTTTCAAGGTTTTCAAATCCCTTTTCAAGAGCTTCTAAGTTTTCTTTTGAAAGATCTTGCTTTGCAACTCCACCATGCATCTTAAGTGCCCTTATTGTTGCAACTATTACAACTGCATCTGGTCTAAAGCCAGCATAACGGCAAACTATGTCAAAGAATTTTTCTGCACCAAGGTCAGCACCAAAGCCTGCCTCTGTTACAAGATAATCTGCAAGTTTTAATCCAAGCTTTGTTGCTATTATGCTGTTTGTTCCATGGGCTATGTTTGCAAAAGGTCCTCCATGAATTAGTGCAGGTGTATTTTCCAATGTCTGAACAAGGTTTGGCTTTATTGCATCCTTCATTAAAACTGCCATTGCTCCTTGAACATTTAAGTCTCTTATTGTAACCGGCTTTCCGTCGTAAGTATAGGCAACAACCATTCTTGCAAATCTTTCCTTTAAGTCCATAAGGTCGCTTGCAAGGCAGAGGGCTGCCATAACTTCTGATGCAACTGTAATCATAAATCCGTCTTCCCTTGGGAATCCATTTGCCTTTCCGCCAAGGCCAACAACGATTTGCCTTAGTGCTCTATCATTCATATCAAGAACCCTTTTCCAAACTATTTGCCTTGGATCTATTCCAAGGGCATTTCCCTGATGGATGTGGTTATCTATAGCAGCTGAAACCAAGTTATGAGCTGCAGTTATAGCATGCATATCGCCTGTAAAATGTAAGTTTATATCCTCCATTGGAACAACCTGTGCGTATCCTCCACCTGCTGCACCACCCTTTACTCCAAAAACAGGACCTAAGGAGGGTTCTCTTAAGGCTATTATTGCCTTTTTGCCTATCTTGTTAAGGGCCTGTCCAAGTCCTACAGTAGTTGTTGACTTTCCTTCTCCAGCTGGAGTTGGATTTATCGCTGTAACTAGAATCAATTTTCCATTTGGTTTATCCTTTAATCTCTTAAAAATATCAAGAGAAATTTTTGCCTTATATTTTCCGTAAAGCTCTACTTCGTCCTCTTCGATCCCCCACTCTTTTGCTATATCCATTATGGGTTTTAACTTTGCACTTTGTGCAATTTCAATATCACTTGGAACTCTAATTTCCATAACCCTACCCCTTTCTTTTATTTCTTTATATTATATTTTACATTTTAAGTGTCTAAAAATCGTCTAAACATTATTTAAGATTATGAATTAATTATGAAGTAAAATTTAATTTTAATATTTATTAAAATATCATTTTAAGATTTAAGGCAAAAATATTTTAATTTTGTTTTTTCAAAAAAAAGACATAACAATGATTTTTGTTGTGCATTTTTTATGTTAAACAATGTTTTTATTCAATTTTTAAGCCTTATTTTGATAACTTGGTCTTATTTTATCCCATCCGTCTAAATTTATTAAATTTACAGAATTTTACTACTTTTTGTAGAATTATTGATTTTATTGTCGATTTTAGTATAATGTATATTTGTGAACAAAATGTAAAAAAGGGGAGGTTTTATAATGTCACACGGTCCAAATAAAGGCCAAAAGTTAACATTGGTATCATTAATTCTTATGATCTTTACTTCCGTGTATGGCTTTAACAACATTCCAAGATCCTTCTACAAGATGGGATACGCTGCTATTCCATGGTACATTCTTTCAGCTATAACATTCTTCGTTCCATTCGCTCTTATGATGGCAGAATTCGGAGCTGCCTTCAAGGATGAAAAGGGTGGAATTTATTCATGGATGGAAAAGTCAGTAGGACCTAAGTTTGCATTCGTTGGAACCTTCATGTGGTATGCTTCATACATCATCTGGATGGTTAACGTATCATCAGGTATTTGGGTTCCACTTTCAAACGCTATTTTTGGTAAGGACACTACTAAGAGCTGGGCATTCCTTGGTTTACAAGGGCCAAAACTTCTTGGTGTTTTAGGTATTCTATGGATACTTTTCGTAACTTACCTTTCATCAAAGGGACTTGAAAAGATTAAGAAGGTAACTTCACTTGGTGGATCAGCAGTTGCTGCATTAAATATCTTACTTTGGGTAGGTGCACTACTTGTTCTTGTATTAAATAAAGGACACCTTGCTGAACCAATAGTTGGACTTTCAACATTTACTCAATCACCAAATCCAAAGTTTGCTGGAAACATCTTAGCTGGACTTGCATTTGTAGTTTATGCTATATTTGCTTATGGTGGAATTGAAGTTGCAAGTGGACTTGTTGACCAAACTGAAAATCCAGAAAAGACTCTACCAAAGGGAATTGCAATTTCAGCTGCTATAATTTCAGTTGGTTATTCATTAGGTATTTTCCTTGTTGGTATATTCACTAACTGGGCAAAGGTTATAAATGTTGATGGCGTTCACCTTGGAAATGCAAGCTACGTTATAATGGGTAACCTTGGTTACCAAATTGGTATGGCATTAGGCACAAGCGAAGCTACAGCAATTGCTATGGGACAATGGATTGCTAGATTCATAGGACTTTCAGTATTCCTTTCAATAACTGGTGCATTCTTCACATTAACTTACGCACCACTTAAGCAAATGATCGAAGGAACTCCTGCAGAACTTTGGCCAGGAAGATTCGGCGAAGTTAAGGATGGAATGCCAAAGTTTGCTATGTGGGTTCAAGGAATCACAGTTGCTGTAATGATAGCACTTGTTTCCTTCGGTGGAGATTCAATGGCAAAATTCTTCGATATTCTTGTTATGATGACTAACGTAGGTATGACATTACCATATATGTTTATCTCTTATGCATTTGCTCCATTTAAGAAGAATACTAATATTCATAAGCCATTTGAAGTATTCAAAAGCTACAACAGCGCATTGTTCTGGACAGTAATCGTTACTTTAACAGTTGGTTTTGCTAACTTCTTTACTGTTCTTGAACCAGCGCTTCAAGGAGATAAGCTAACAACATTCTGGTCAGTAGCAGGACCAATCTTCTTCTCAATCGTTGCACTTGCAATATATGGAAGATATGAAAAGAAGGTAGCTAATAAGGCTGATAAAGCTGCATAATAAAAAAGTCCGGCAAATGCCGGGCTTTTTTTATTCTAATAATTTTTTTAATAGGGGTAACCCCCGCATAATAGTTATCAAACAATTGTGTATTGACAGGAGGTCTTAACATGCGAAAAATATTATCAAAATCATTTCTTTTCATTCTGATTTTAACAATGTCTCTTGTTTTAAACCAACAATTCATATTTGCAGCTACAACGCTAGGTTCCAACGATCATTTAAAATCTGCTTTCTTTTCTCATCTTGTTTACTATAATCTTGATAACTATACTAACAAAAAATTGATAGATATTAATTTTTCTGGGGATAAAAATATAGCAGAATTCTCAAATGGATTTATAGATGCAATCATGGATAAAGAAACATACGAAGGAAAAAAACTATCAATTTATTTGAAACAAAATAATTTGATTAAGAAAGCGTCCACACACTCTTGACTTTAGTCATGAGTAAGGACGCTTAAATAATAACATATGTTATCTGTGTATCATAACTTATATTAGTTAAAAGTTTGTTTTGTGTAACAACATATGTTAAAATAACTATGAGGTGAAAGTATGGAAAAAGCTTTTAAATTTAGGCTTTATCCTAATAAACAACAAGTAGAGCTCATAAATAAAACCTTTGGTTGTGTTAGGTTTGTATATAACTATTATCTTGCAAAACGAGAAGAAATATATAAAATTCAAGGTATAACATTTAATTATAAAGATTGCTCTGCTGATTTAACAAAACTAAAACAAATTAATATATGGCTAAAAGAAGCAGATAAGTTTGCACTTCAAAATTCGCTCAAAGACTTAGACAAAGCATTTAAGAATTTTTTTGAAGGCAGAGCAAATTATCCAAAGTTTAAGTCAAAGAAATGTAAATATCAAAGCTATAGAACAACATTTACAAATAATAACATTGAAATTAAAGGAAACAAGATCAAGCTACCCAAATTAGGCTGGGTAAAGTTTGTAAAATCAATGGAAGTAGAAGGTAAAATACTAAATGCAACTATAAGTAGAACTCCAACAGGGAAATATTTTGTTTCAATTTGCTGTAGGATAGAAAAAACTATAGAAAAGTCTAAAACTAACAAAGTAATAGGTATAGATTTAGGAGTAAAGCATTTTCTGATAGATAGTGAAGGTAACAAAATATCCAATCCTAAATATCTTATAAAGTTAGAAAAAAGACTTATTAAGGAACAAAGGAAGCTTTCTAAAAAACAATTAGGTAGTAGTAACTTTAAGAAACAAGCTAAGAAAGTAGCAAAAATACATGAGAAGATAAGAAACCAAAGGGAAGATTTTTTGCAA